>JAPLTR010000628.1 GCA_026398065.1 Verrucomicrobiota bacterium
CTCCTCTTCCCGGCGCTCGTACTCCTGGCCCTTTCGCGCCAGATTTCCCCTCACGTGCTGTTCGCCACGCTCCTGCTCGTGTCGCCGCTGTGTCGTGGCGTTTTCGAGTCCACCCGCGAGATCGGCGACTTCGACCGCAGCGTGTTGTCAACCCACCTCCGGTTGGAGGGCCTGGTGCTCGGTTTCTGGGCCGCGTATATCCAGGCGGCCGATCCGGCGCTCTGGGCCCGCCTCCGGCGGGCCTTCCCCCGCCTGCTCGCCCCCGCCCTCGTGCTCCTCGCCCTCAGCCCGGCCGTGCCGGGCCGCGTGTTCTACGTGATGGGCTTCACCCTGCTCGCGCTCATTTTCCTCATCGTCGTGGGCAGCGCCGCCGTGATGCCCGCGTGGAGCTTCCCCGGCGATGCCACGGTGGGCCGCCTCGCCCGCATTTCCTACAGCGTCTATCTCACGCACAGCCTCGTCATCCACGTCGCCCGGAAACTCGCGCCGCACGCAGGCGCGTGGGTTGAGCCGGTCTACTGGCCGCTCGTGCTGGGCGCCGTGGTCCTGGTCGGATACGCCTTCCACCGGGCCGTGGAGCAGCCCTGCCTCGCGCTCCGCGACCGCGTCCTGCCCGCGCGCCCGCGCCTAACGGCCGTCGCCGCCTGACCATGCGCCTCACCCAGGTCGTCCCCAGCCTCGAAGCCCGCTACGGCGGCCCCAGCCGCTCCGTGCTCGCGCTGAGCGGGGCCCTAGCGCGCGCGGGCCACGACGTCGAACTCCTCGCCACCGATCCCGGCGCCGGCGAAGAACGCGTCGAGGGCCCGCTGCGGGTCAAAATCTTTCACCGCGACTGGCCCCAGCGCCTCTGCCCTTCCGCCAGTCTCCGGGCCGCGCTCAATACCCGATCCGCCGACGTCGTCCACCACCACTCGATCTGGTTGCGCACCCTGCACTATGCCCATCGCGCCGCGCTCGCCCAGGGCGCCAGGTTCGTGATCTCGCCCCGCGGCATGATGAGCCGGTGGGCCTGGGGGCACCGCGACTGGCGGAAGAAGATCGGGCGCGCCCTCGTTCACCCCGGGGCCTTCGAGGCCGTCCACGGCTGGCACGCCACGAGCGCCGAGGAGGCCGACGAGATCCGCGCCCTCGGCTTCAACCAGCCCGTGTGCGTCGCCCCCAACGCCGTCGATGCGCCCGAGTCCGCCGAGTCCGCCGCCGCCGCCGCGCACTGGCACGCCCTCTGCCCCGCCACCGCCCAACGCCCCGTCGCGTTGTTCTACTCCCGCTTTCATCAGAAAAAACGCGTCATCGACCTCATCGACCTCTGGCTCGCACACGGCCCGCGCGACTGGCTGCTGCTCCTCGTCGGCATTCCGCAGGACTACACGCCCGCCATGCTGGAGCAGTATGTGCTCCGCCAGTCCGGCTCCGGCCGCGTGCAGGCGTTCGATGGCACCGGCCAGCCCGTGCCCTATCCGGTCGCCTCGCTCTTTCTCCTGCCCTCGCACAACGAAAACTTCGGCCTCGTCGTCGCCGAGGCCATGGCGCACGGCGTGCCCGCGCTCGTGACCGACACCACCCCCTGGCGCGGACTCAACACCGACGCCCGAGGTTGGTGCGTCGCCTGGGACGACTATCCCGCCGCCCTGCGCGCCGCCGTCGCCGAGGGGCCCGCCGCCCTGCGCGCCCGCGGCGGCCGCGCCCGCGAGTGGGTGTTGCGCGAGTACTCCTGGGACAAGTCCGCTCGCGAGCTCGCCTCCTTCTACGCGCAGCTGAGGAAAGGGTCCGCATGAGCGAATCCCGCCGCCGTTCCTCGTCCGACGACGACGTCAAATACGCCCGCGGCTCCGGCGCCCGCGTGCCGCCCGGCCAGCGCCCCCTGCGCCCGCTCGAGTGGGCGGTGCTCACGCACCTCGCGATCTTTCTCGTGGGCACCACCTGGGCCTTCGGCGGGGCAGCCGACTGGCTCCGTCCGATCATCGCGTGGTGGGGCAGCCTCGGCGTGCTGCTGACTCTGACCGCCATCCAGGACCGCGACGCCCGGCGCGATGGCTGGATGCGTCCGCTCGCCTGGCTGTGGCCGCTGGCCGCCTTCAACGTCCTCGTGCTCGTCGGCTGCCTCAATCCGAGCTTCCGCGCACTCGCCTACGGCACCGAGACGATTCTGGTCAACACCGGCGCGCGCCCCGGTCTGCCCAGCTCCGCCCGGCCGGCCCTCGCGCTCCATGCCCTGTGGCTCTTCGACGCGATCTGGATCTCCTGCCTCAACCTCGCCCTGGTCATCCGCCAGCGGCGCGCCCTCCGCGGCCTGCTCTTCCTCGCGGTCGTCAACGCCCTCGCCCTCGCTGTCTTCGGCACGGTCCAGAAACTCGCCCAGGCCAAGGGCCTCTTCTTCGACGCCGTGCCGTCGCCGCAGCTCTACTTCTTCGCCTCGTTCGTCTACCACAATCACTGGGGCGCGTTCACCGTGCTCATGTCGTCCGCCTGCCTCGGACTGGTGTGGCACTTCGCCCGGCGCAGCGAGTCCCGCGATTTCTTTCACTCCCCCGCCTTCGGCGGACTCGTCGCTCTGCTGCTCCTGGCTGCGACCGCGCCGCTCAGCACCTCCCGGTCCTGCACGGTGCTCCTCATCCTCCTGCTCGGTACCGCCTTCCTCCATTGGGTCTGGCGGCTGGTGCAAAAGCGCCGCCGGTTCAAGGAGAGCGTCGCGCCCGCGCTCCTCGGTGGCTTCGCGGCCCTGCTGGTCGCCGCCGCCGGCATCTGGTTCGTCGCCCGCGAGAGCATCACGACGCGCGTCGCGACCACGCGGCAGCAACTGGGCGAGATGCGGGCCCGCGGCGACGTCGGCGCCCGCGGCGAACTCTATCGCAACACCTGGCAGATGGCGAAGGACCGCCCGTGGTTCGGCTGGGGCATGGCCTCCTATCCGCACGTCTTCACGCTCTACAACACCCGCAAGTCCGTCGACAAGCTACCGGTCTTCTACCGGGACGCCCACAGCGACTGGCTCCAGGCGCTCGCGGAGCACGGCTTCGTCGGCACCGCCTGTCTCGGCCTGCTCGGCCTCGTCCCGCTGCTCGGGCTCCGCCGGCGGCATTGGTTCAACGCCCTGCCCTTCTATCTGTTTCTAGGCTGCACGCTGATCCTCCTGTACGCGTGGCTGGAGTTTCCCTTCGGCAACCTCGCGGTCGTGCTGAGCTGGTGGCTGTGCTATTTCACGGCCGTGCACTACGCGCGCCTCTACGACCGCGAGGCCCCCTCGCCGGTGAAGGCCGGGTCCGCTTCCGCCTGACCTCGCGCTCCATGTATTCCATCGTGATTCTGACGCTCAACGAGGAACGCAACCTGCCGCGTTGCCTCGCGTCCGTGCGCACGTGCGACGACCTCGTGGTGCTCGACTCCGGCTCCACCGACCGCACGGCGGCGATCGCCCGCGACGCCGGCGCGCGGGTCTTCACACGCCGCTTCGACCATTTCGCCGGCCAGCGCAATCACGCCCAGCGCGAAATCGCCTTCCGCCACCCGTGGGTGTTTCACCTCGACGCCGACGAACAGTTCACCCCCGAGCTCGACGCCGAGTGCCGCGCCGCCTCGTCGCGCACCGAGCTCGACGGCTTCATGGTCGCCCCGAAGATGCTTTGGGAGGGACGCTGGATCCCGCACTGCACCGACTACCCGGCCTATCAGGCGCGCTACGTCCGCGCGCCACAGTTCGAGTTCATCGAGGTCGGCCACGGCCAGCGCGAGGCCCCGCACATGCGGCTCGGCCGCCTGCACGCCAACTACCTTCACGACCTCTCATCCGGCGGCGAGGCGGAGTGGCTGGAGAAGCACCGCCGCTATGCCCGCGCCGAAGCTCTTGCCCACCTCGCCGCCACCGACGGACTCCGCTGGGCTGACCTGGTCTCCGGTCAACGGCTCCTCCGCCGGCGGGCGCTGAAGCGGCTCAGCTACTCGCTGCCGTTCCGCCCCGCCCAGCGCTTCATCTACCAGTATCTCCTGCGCCGCGGCTTCCTCGACGGACGGGCGGGCTTCCGCTACTGCCAGCTACTCGCCCGCTACGAGGGTTTCACGTCCGCGGAACTCCGCCGCCTGCGCGCCCCCGCAGCCTGACCCGTGCGCACCCTTTTTCTCAACCGCTTCTACTGGCCCGACGAGCCCGCCACCGCCCAGCTCCTCACCGACCTCGCGGAATCGCTCGCCGCCCGGGGCCACGAGGTCGTCGTGATCGCCAGTCACCCGGGCCGTCCGGAAGTGCCCGCGACGGAAACCCGGCGCGGCGTCCGCATCGTCCGCGTGCGCGGCACCCGCTGGGCGCGGTCCGGCCTCGTCGGCAAGGCCGTCGACTACGCGTCCTTCTATGTCGGCGCGCTCTGGCGCCTGTTACTCACCGCCCGCCACGGCGACGCCGTCGTGGCGCTGACCGATCCGCCGCTGCTCGGCGTCGGCGTCTGGCTCGTGACCGCCCTGCGGGGCGCGCGCCTCTTCCACTGGGCCCAGGACATCTACCCGGAGCTCGCCATCGAGCTCGCCGGCCAGCGCTGGCTCGGGCTGCTCCGTCCGCTCCGCGATCTCGCGTGGCGCCGCGCCGAGCGCTGCATCACGCTCGGCGCCGATATGGCGGCGATCGTGGCTGCGGCGGGCGTTCCAGCGGCGAAAATCTCCCTTGCCCCCAACTGGGCCCCCGCCGGCCTCGCCCCGCAGCCCGCCGGTGCCGGCGACGCACTCCGCCGCGACTGGGGCCTCGTCGGCAAATTCGTCATCGCCTACTCCGGCAACCTCGGCCGGGTCCACGACCTCGACCCCGTGCTCGCCGTCGCCGCCGAACTTCGTGCCGACCCGCGCATCGTGTTTCTCTTCGTCGGCGGCGGCGCCCGGCGCGCCGCCCTCGAAACCGAGGCCGCCCGCCTCGGCCTGACCAATGTCCAATTTCGCCCGGCCCAGCCCCGTGCGCAGCTCGCTTCGGCCCTCGCCCTCGGCGACGTCCACCTCGTCACGCTGCTGCCCGGCCGTGAGCGCTACGTTTTCCCCAGCAAACTCTACGGCATCGCCGCAGTCGGGCGTCCCGTCGTATTCATCGGCCCCCGCGGCTGCGAACTGGGCCGCCTCGTCGCCACCCCGCCGCACCACTTCGGGCGGTCCTTTGACCGCAGCGAGATCGGCGCCATC
>JAPLTR010000624.1 GCA_026398065.1 Verrucomicrobiota bacterium
CAGACGCAGCTCTACACGGTGGTGACGGGGTTCTTCGTGCTGGTGATCTGCCACCTGCAGTACCTCGCGCAGGACGCCTATGCGCGGGAAGGCTCGACGGCGGCGCAGCTGGTGGCGGGGCTGATCGGGCTGCTGTTTCCGAATTTCCAGCTCTTCAACTTCGCCGACAGCGTGGGCGCGGGCGTGGCGGTGCCGTGGGAACGGGTGGCGCGGGTGAGCGTCTATGCGCTGGGCTATGTGGCGGGGGCCTGCGCCCTCTCCGTGTACAGTTTCCGCAAACGTGAAATCTAAGCTGGTGGTTTTCGCGGTGGTGCTCCTCGGGCTGACGACGACCGGGGCCGCGATGCGCTGGATCGAGGCGCCGCTGTGGACGACGATCCGGGCGGAGCAGCCGGCGCTGCGGCTGGAGTCGGCGGGGGCGGCGGCGGGGCAGGGCGTCACGCTCGGGCTGCTGGGCGGGTTTCGCGCGATCGTGGCGGATTTCACGTGGCTGCGCCTGCACGTGATCTGGGAGCAGCGGGACCTGCCGGCGACGGAGACGCTGCTGCGGCTGGTGACGGCGATCGACCCGCGGCCGCTGTATTTTTGGACGAACGGGGCGCGGATCGTGGCCTTCGACATGTCGGCGTGGCGCATCGCCGCGGCGGGCGGCTACGACGCGGTGCCGGCGGAGCAGCAGGAACGCATCGGCGCGGAGCAGGCGCGGCTCGCGATCCGCGGACTGGACGAGGCCATGAAGTTTCACCCGGGCAACGCCACGCTCTGGATCGAACGCGCCAACATCGAGCTCAACCGCCTGCACGACACGGCGGCGGCGGCGGCGAGCTACCGCCGCGCGTGGGAGCAGCCCGGGGCGCCCTACTACGCGGCGCGGCTGCACGCCGAGCTGCTGCGGCGGCTGGGGCGCAAGGCCGAGGCGCTCGCCTGGCTGGTCAAACTCCATCCGCAGCTGCCGCCGGAGGACGAAGGCACGGAGGTCGTGCTGGGACGTATCCGGGATCTGGAGCGGGAACTCGCCGTGCCGACGCTGCAAACCTACCGTCCGCCGGTCCGGAAGGAGCCGGGCAAACCGGGCGGCTGAGGAACCTTTGACATAAACCGGGCCGACCGGTTTTATGACACTTGTTGCCCAAAATACGATGACCGTTGATTTTCCATTTCTAGTCCTTGCGGCGGTGCTGCTGTGGTTTCCACGCCAGTGGCTCCGGGTCGGCTCGGTATTCAAGCGACGCCGGACCTCCGCGGCCCGCGGCGAGAAGGAACCCTGGCACAGCCGGGAGCCCGGCGACATGCAGGTGCGGTTCGGGGTCGAGTTTGCGAAGTTCCGCAACTACGTGGACCTGCTGCGGGCGGGTGCGGGCAGCCTGGCCTTCGCGGGCGGCCTCGGCATCCCCGCCTGTCTCTCGGTGGCGGACGGGGCGCCACGCAGCCAGTTTTACACGATGGTGGCGCTGCGTCTGGCGATCATGCTGGCGGGGCTGGTGATCCAGATGGTCCGGTTCGAACGCGGGAAGCTCACGTTCTATCCGGCCATTTTCTACATTGCGGGCCTGACGCTCGGGCTGTGCGGGGCCTGGGCGGCGGTGTTTGCGTTCATCCTGATCTGGGCGTTCAACGTGCTGCTGGCGAGCGCCCAGGGGTTCCTGACGGTCTACACGGTGATGGTCCTGGTCTTCGGCCTGGCCTTCGCGCGCCAGGATCTGCTCGCGGTGATTTCCGCCGGGGTGCTGGCGTATACGCCGGTGCTGCTCAGCCTGCTGGCCAACCGGCCGCTGGTCATCCCCAGCCGCAAGGGCACGCATCCCGCCAGGTGACCGCGACCCCGTCACGCCTGCAGATCTGGCTCGCGGCCACGCGGCCCCGGACGCTGCCCGCGGCGGTGGCGCCGGTGGTCGCCGGCTCGGCCTTCGCCTGGCACGACGGGAAGCTCGACGGCGCGGCGGCGGGCCTGTGCCTCGCCTTCGCGCTGCTGGTGCAGGTCGGGACGAACTTCGCGAACGACTACTACGACTATATCCAGGGAGCGGATACGGCGGCGCGGGTGGGCCCGCGGCGGGCGGTGGCCGCGGGGCTGGTCGCGCCGGCGGCGATGCGGCGGGCGATGTGGGGGGTGTTTGCCGCGGCCTTCCTCAGCGGCCTCGGGCTCGTCGCCTGGGGCGGACCCTGGCTCGTGGCGGTGGGCGTCGCGAGCATCCTCTGCGGGCTGGCCTACACCGGCGGGCCGTATCCGCTCGGCTACCACGGCCTGGGCGACGTGTTTGTCTTCCTCTTCTTCGGCCTCGTGGCGGTGGGGGCGACGTACTTCGTGCAGGCGGGCCGGCCGACGCCGGACGTGTGGCTGGCGGCGGCGGCGATCGGGCTGCTGGCGGCCAACATTCTCGTCGTAAACAACTACCGCGACGTGGAGACGGACGGGCCCGCGGGCAAGCGCACGCTGGTGGTGCGGTTCGGCCGGCGCTTCGCGCGTATCCAGTTTATGGTTTCGCTGATGGGGGCGCTGGCGGTCCCGGCGGTCCTCCTGCTGCGCGGGCACCGCGCGGGCTGCCTGCTGCCGCTCCTGCTGGCGCCGATGGCGTGGTCCCACGCGCGGCGGCTGCGGGACAGCAAAACGCCCAGCGAGCTGATTGCGCTGCTGGGCGACACGGGCAAACTGCTGGCGCTCTACGCGGGCCTGCTGGCGGCGGGCCTCGCGCTGGAGCGGGCGGTTTAGAGGTGGGCGGAGACCTTGGCCTTGAGGGCGGCCTTCGGCATCATGCCGACGAGCGTCTCGGCGACCTTGCCGCCCTTGAAGAGGATCATGGTCGGGATGGCGCGGACGCCAAACTCGACGGCGACGGCGTCGTTCTCGTCGATGTTGACCTTCACGATCTTGAGCTTGCCGTCGAGCTCGGTGGCGAGCTCCTCGAGGAGGGGCGCAATGGCCTTGCAGGGGCCGCACCACGGGGCCCAGAAATCCACGAGGACGGGCGTCGCGGACGCGGCGATCGTCGGCTTGAAGGTGTCGGTGGTCAGGTTGGCGATTTTGTCGGACATGATGGATTAGAGATTGAGCAACAAGAGAGCGGTAAAGAGCAAAGATGCAACTGCGGCAACCCCGCACACGCCGACCACCCACGACGGCAGCTCGTCGCCGGCCTCCGGCGCGGCGCGGGCGGGGGAGCGGTCGGGCGACGGCGTGAGCACGGCGGACATCGGATCAGCGCGGCGTCGACTTGTGCAGGATCTCGGCCAGCTCCTCGGGCTCGAGCTGGTGGAGCTGCTTGCGGCGGGTCTTCAGCTCCTCAAAGGTCTTGACGGCGGTCTCGGTCATGCGGCCGTGCGTCTCGTCCGAGCCGCCGACGATGGCGAACTGCTCGCCGGTGGTGATGCGCTTGTGGCCGTCCGCGTTGTCGAGGCCGACCCCGAGCAGGGCGGCGCGCGGCGCGGACTTCTTTTTCTTTTTGCTCACGCCGTCACGGTGCTCGCAGCCGGCGCGGTTTCAAGCGGGTTTTCCTCGACGGCCTCGACGAGGATGTCGGCGAACGCCTCGTGCT
>JAPLTR010000330.1 GCA_026398065.1 Verrucomicrobiota bacterium
CACCCCTCAATGCCAACAGTACGTGGTAATGCACCTGTCCACTGTCGCTGAATTCCATGACGTAGATGCCGCAGGCTTCGCACTGTCGCAGCATTCGTTTGGTCCAACGTTGCAACAGTCCCTTGGCAATCTCCGGGTCGGTTTCGAGTGTGGTGAGGGTTACGAACACCGCCCGCCCGTTTTCATGCGAGCGAACGAACGCCTTTAGCCGAGCCGTCAGCCGTCTTTCCGTGCCTGTCGTGTATCCCTTGATGCAATTTCTCATTTTAGTCCTTACGATGTATTGTTGTGTTTTGTAAATTCGCTCTTCCGCTCCTCACTCAGGCAATCCGGTATCAAGGGGCCGACACTCGGTCGGTCCGTTGGTAGTTGGTCGTTACCTATGATTCGCCAGAGGGCAGGTTTTTAAACTGGGCCAGCAAACTTTGATTGGAATCACAGCCAACTATGATTCCGGCCTCGTCGCTGCGACCCCGGGTCGGCTCCGATTCTGCTGGGGGTATGCCATACGGTTTTGGCGGTTCTTCGCGACCAAGCCATAAACACCCCTACGAGGGGAGCGGAGTTGCCGCTTCCCAAGCTACAAATCAAAACGGCTCGTTTTCCCCTATGAGGGCTTGTTTGCCATGCGGTACACGGGGTCTACGTCGGAGAGAGAGAAACCCGCCATCCGTCAGACCTCCGCGACGGGGCGGCGGGGTCCATCTATCAACCTAATGGAGCTCCAAATCAGGGCACGGGCTACGACGCTTCCTTCACCCTTAGAAGACCTAGCAACGCTCTGGCCTTAGTTGGATTGAGGGACTTGTACGTCAGTGTTTTTTTCGTCATGGGCACATTAGACCATGACGTTTCGGATTGTTCAAGTAACTCGTTGAAGATAGGTGACTTGAATCGATTAAAATTTTTTCAGAATCAGGCGGTTTTAATCATTTCTTATTGATTATAAACACCTTAAGAAAAACCCTATACCTGAGAAAGATTTTATTTTAACCTTTTAATCGTCTCAAACACTTGTTGTTAAACGTCTAATAAAACTCACTTTGCCCCCATTGCAATGCCCGCCAAGACTACTATAAAAATGAAGAGGGCTACGGCGAAGAGTACAGGCAAGCCGTTGAGAATCCCGAACCCTTCCACCTTCTTGCCGTCCTCAATCGGGTCGAAATTGAAGACACCGACAAAGAAGAACAGGGATAGGCAAATAGCAGCGAGTACGAGCAGCGGCCAAAAAATTATCCCCAGCAGCCCGAAACACACTGCCCCCGCCATGTAGCCCATCGCGTTTCCAGAGCCCACGCGAACAGGTCGTGCGTCTCCCGGCTCGCTCTCGTCTGACTTACCAGACGGCCCGGACTTTGCCTTCCACGCGTCTACGGAAGCGGCCACCTTCGCCATCTCTTTACGCCTGTCGTACGTGGGGTCTAGGCGAGTTCGGTGCGTCGGCAACGCAGTCTGTTCGCGGGGGTCTTTTCGTCGCTTGATGCCCATTGGTTAAAATGAGGGGTGTTCCCCACAGGCACACTTTTGAGACTGCCAGAGGCTAAAAGTCAATGTGCCCAACAGGAACATTGCGAAACGCGAACGACCACCCAACCCGAGAAACATTACCGGCAGGCGAATCAAAACGATTCGGCAATCATGCAGCCCTAAAGTGTCGCAGGATGACCTGAGCGGTCGCCTTGCTGCACGGGGATTAACCCTTACCCGGACACAGGTCGCCAAAATTGAAACCGGACGCCGTCCCGTAGCAGACTACGAACTTTGGGCGATTTCAAAGGCGTTGCGGGTCCCCGTAGAATCCTTCTTTCCCTCTCGCACCCAAACGACACCTCGCCGGGGTTTCGGCAAAAAATAGCTCTCCCAATTTTTTTGAAAACGGTTTCGTCAGGGGAGACAGCTCTGCGGCCCGAGGGGGCGTTTTTAACAAGACGAGGCGTCCTCAGAATTCATAATTGGCATAGGCCTGTCAGCGAGGAAGCTTTTCAGAAATCAATTCGTGACACCTCACGAGGTATTCTGTCGCCGTGAGATGGACGGACTTAGCGGCGGCATCAATCGCCTCCTTGTCGTCCTCTGTCAGTCGCAACAAAATCGCCTTCGTCTTCGGTAACTGCCGCTGAACTTCCTCCTTCGTGACGGATGGGAGAATGGGTGAATCCTTCGTTTTTTTCACGCGGCTAACTTTTGCTGACGTTCAAGGATAGAAGCAACTGTGGCAGGGTACCAACGGCCTCCCTCCCGCGTTTTCACGCCTTCCGTCTCCATGCTGTGAGCGATAGCCGCAAGAGTCATTCCGCCCGCCCGCCGGTTAAGAATACGTGCGATTGCCTCTTGTTCGCCCGCGTCAGGGAGTAGCGTGGTACAATCCGCCGCCAGCGTGTAGCCGAACGGGATTTTTGCGGAGATTCGACGGTTTGTCCGCCGCATGTGTTGAAGAGCGTTGCGGGTTCTCTCCGAATTAACGTCCCGCTCAAACTCCGCCAGCGTCGAGAGCATCTTGAAGACCATACGCCCGACCGCTGAACTCGTGTCGAGTGATTCGCTAAGGCTGGCAAGGTGAGCACCTGAGCGGTCGAGTTGCTCCGTCATTTCGAGGGTGTCGCGAACGCTCCGGGAAAACCGAGAGAGACTGTAAACGACAAGGATTCCGCGACGCTTGCACACAAGAGACATCGCCTTTTGTAGCTCTGGGCGGTTGTCCGCTCGCCCCCCACTCATGGTCTCCACAAAAACGGCATCCAACTCATGACCGTTGCCGATGCACCACGCGGCCACCCGCTCTTGCTGCATGGCGAGGGAAACGCCGTCTTGGCCTTGGCCAACGGTCGAAACGCGGCAGTAAGCAATCGCTTTCATGATATCTCCCAAGATATCGGTCCATGACGGGAAGCCAAGCAAAATCTGGTATCTTTCAAGATATCTGACAGGTTCGAATTTAAAGAAGCGACCGGTTGTTTACGGCCGACAGGCCACTTTTTGGGAGTAAGAGAACCTTTAGGCACGGCTCGGACGCTCGTTCGGGGGCGAATGGTCAGGTCGCCCGATGGCAGTATCGGACGACGAAATGATACGCTGCGTTCAATCAACTCGCTCCAACCGAGCGAGACTCTTCGACAAGGGCGATGTTTGTCCGGAGAGCTACTCGATTTTCACCGAAAAGCCCGACACGTTATGTCGAAATATCCGCCGAAACTTTGCCTGAATCGGGCTGTAAGAGGAAATGACACCTGCTTTTGAGGCTTCAAACACAAGCTTTTCTCCCTCAACCTCCAAAGCGATTCGCAGTCTATTTATGGTGTGCTTATGCTCGCCAAGAAACCGTTGAAGTGATTTGCGAATGTCAACGGCACCAGCTGCTTGTAATTGCCCTATAACGCCGTCTCCTAATTCAATATCATCAGTTAATGCCTTCGTGATTAGCATTGAGCTAGCAGTAGATTTCAACAACTTGGAGAAGTCTTGAAGCGGTATCTCAACTTTGCTGATTGCAACGCTGAAGTTACTGGCCTTTGCAATTTCATTGAGGAAATTATTTAGATTACGCCCGGCGTTTAAACATTCAATCAACTGAATTTCCGAATAAATGGAGAATTCAGTCATGTCGAATCGCACGCGGTCAATTTTCATTTCAACTCCGAAGGGGTCGAGAACGACCTCGGTGAACTCGACCCGTTCAATGAATCGGCCCGATATAAAATCCGACCTGACATCTTCTGTATCGAATCCTGCCCGATTGGAGTGACCATACGGCATCCTCAATAATTTTTCGCCTAGCACTTTCAGGGCCTTTCGGTCCAGTGGAGCGATTTTGAACCATTGTAGTCTGTTCATCGCGTGGGGGCACCAATCGTTGCGGTAGATTTTCCGGCTCCGGCTTTACTGGATTGGGCCGTCGCAGTAGTGGCTGGGCTAGCCGGTGTTGGAGGGGGAGTTGCGGCAGGCTGGACTGTTGCGGATTCGAAAGCAGAGCGAAGTGCGACCTCTAGCCGGGTGGTGTATGCTTTTGCGGATGAAGCTGGAAGCATGTCCCTCTTGCTTTGGACGACGCCGTCAATTGAAAGGTATTTTCCAGTTGCTTTAAACCCGAATAATTTGCAGGTTTCTGGGTCGCTGAAACCAGCTACGAACTCTACTTGGTCGGGTGCTTCGGGAGCGTACTCCGATTTCCAAGTGGCAGCTGTTATAAAAAACCCCTTTGCGACGAGATTTTGAAATTCGTTCGTTGAGAAGAGCCGGGTACCGTAAATAATGACTTTGGACACTGCTTCATCTGCATCAATTTCATCGTCGTCGTCTTCAGTGTTCTTTGAAAAATGTTTCGGAATCTTTCCGACTTTAATGTTTGTTACATCCTTCCATGAAAAATCGGGGATGTTCGTCATCATGTCCTTGAAGAATTGGACTCGGGCACTAGCCGAAGTAATTTTGTCGAAGGAAATGTAACGCGGCTTGAGCTTGTCTGCTATGGCGTTGTTTTTTTCTGCAAGAAGGCCGAGGAAATTTTCTACTATTTTGTTGGCGGTCGCGTTGTTATTGGTGTGGCGAAGTTGCAGACTGGTTTCTTTTATTGTAACCCATAGTTCAACTTGTCGTTCTCGTTTTTGCAGGACCCTTGTCTTCGAGGTGTCTTGGTAGATATAAGTTATCGTCGCCTCCACTTCGTTGGTTCCGAACTTCAAGTCATAATGTTCCCTGTCCCGTTTTGACCGAAGATTTTTGACTGCCTCGATGGCGGCACGCACGGTGTCCATATCCGCTACTATTTCTACGTCGCTCGTAGTTAGGTGCTCTTCGGTATCGCGATTGTCCACCATCTCCAACAGAGCCCCTGCTTTTGGCCAGCTAAGGAACAGATAGGAGAGGTATTTTTGGATGTCGTCCTTATTGTTTTTGAAGGAGCAAAAGATTCCATAGTCGGCCAAGAAATCTACCATCCCCGGATGTGGTGCTCCCGTCGACGAAAGAAAATCGTAAATGTCCTTATCGTCAGGGTAATAATCGGAAGATTTGTAATATTCGTTCATGAGCGACGCTCCATTCCGATTTCGTCCGAGGTGAATTTTTGAACTACGCGGTTTACTGCCTGCATTTCAAACTGCTCAAGCCGGGCTACAGAATGTCCTTCATAAAACGCAGACGCAAAAACATCTTTAGCGGTCTCGAAATGCTTGAGGGCTTTGTCGTCTGCATTTGGCAACCTAAGACATATTTTTGAGCCGTCGCGGACAAGTTGATGTTTAAAGCAAAAATCAAAAATGAATGTAAACTCCTCAAATTTTGAGCCCGGTCCCTCATAGTAAAAGTGAATGCCCTCTTTTCGTTCTTTGCTTTTTTCGATTTCGAACGAATATGGAATTAGCAAAATTGGACCGAGCAGCAGTTCTATTGTGGCAGCGGTCGCTTCTCGTCGCGTAGAAAGTCTTGTGATTCGGTCGGGATACAAAAACGGGATTTTTTCCCAGTGTGGTAGGTTCTGTTTTCCTTGTTCTCGCTCGATATCGTTGACGATATTTAGAAGGTATTCGACACGTGACGGTCCGACTACGTAGAGCCTCCTATCACGCGGAATCTTCAAGCTGCTGTTGCTGCAAGCCCTGAGTATCTTGTTGAACGATTTGTCGAATCCGGCGTCGTGGTTGTAGACAAAAAGTAACCCGTGAATCTGGTAGTTTTCGGCCGGGTTGGCGAACGTGTCTCGCCATTTGTTGCTGACGTTTGCACAGTCTACGCTCTTTGCGAGGTCACTCAGTGCTTTCTTTACGCTGTCCTCAGTAATCGAACCCGTAGCATAGCTTTTGAGGTCAGTAAGCAAATAAATGCGTTCTTTCTCGTATGGGTCCTCGTACGTGAATGCTACGTCGGTTGGGTGCGTGGGAGAGGTCTTTTTTTGATGGTCGTCGATTTTTTCACACGGCGTATTTACATTTGTGGGTCCTGATATCGTCCACCCGAATTTGGAGAAGATTTCACTGGAAATCTTTTCAGCCATAACAGAAATGTTTACGGTCTCAGCCATTGGTGGAAGCAGTTTGGGGTTCGGGTAGGGATATTCCCGGTAGCATGTTAGGGAAATGCCCGAACATAGCCATAATGCTAGGCAATTTTGTTTGGGGCTAAACGTGGCTTGCGGACATAAACTCCTATGAGAGGAAGTTTTCCTCAAATTTTCCCAAACTCCATGCACGGTCAGTTAGCTGGCTTCGCAAGTACGGCTGAGGGTCAGCTGTCAGTATCTGTCAGGAAAAAAATGTGCGAAAAAGAGGCGATTTCGCGTGTTTACTACGCAAAAAATTCCGCCGAATTATCGCATTACCAATTGGTGGTGAGATAATAACGGCGGAATTGAGATTGGTGGAGGTGGCGGGAGTTGAACCCGCGTGCCCCTGACCTTTGCGCACCGCATCTACGTGTATAGCGTGATATTAATCTCACCAAGGCCAAGCGATCACACGCGCTAAGACCCCGGCCAGTCCCCGGATGAAGATACAGCGCGCCGTCCGCGGACGGCTCCGCGCGCTATGCCTGCTGTCGTCGTCAGTTCTGATTAGCAGGTGTCATCAGGCTGACGTGACCGCACTTAGGCGGCCAGGGGCATTTCTTCAGTGTTGCCTATTATTTTTTTCGCAGGGGGTTTAACGAGAGACCCACGACTCTCGACAGGCAGCGGCGCACTCCAACCAAGGGTAGAATCCAGAACACCCCCGAAAGACTTTTGAATTTCTCTCGATGGACGGACTTCCGTGAGGACGTGCGAACCAATCAAAGAACAGAAGGTGCAACATGCGTCATGAGACGCCGAATGCAAGTGCGGTGTGGGGGATGCGTCGTGGGAAGGCGGGCGGCCGAGGGCGTTCCACTTCACGGTGGCCGGCCTGGTCGTCAGGGTAGGGAGATGGCGGGCCAGAGAAAGTAACCGGTTGGGGCGCTTCGGCTTTGCCTTGGGCGGCGATCCTCGTGAGAACGGAGACAGCATGACTCACCCCACGTCTGCAATTCCGGCCCCGGCTATGCCCGGCGGCGCGCGTCCCGGCCGGCTGGCTTCGCTCGATGCGTATCGCGGTTTCGTGATGCTTCTCATGATGGCGGAGGTGCTCCGGCTGCGGCGGGTCGCCCAGGCGTTGCCCGAGAGCGGGGTCTGGAGATTCCTCGCGTCACAGCAGAGTCACGTGGAGTGGGTGGGGTGTTCGCTGCACGACCTGATTCAGCCGTCGTTTTCGTTTTTGGTGGGCGTGGCGCTGCCGTATTCGATCGCGAACCGGAGATCGCGCGGGCAGTCGCTGGGAACGATGGCCGGGCATACGGCGTGGCGCGTGGTTGCGCTGATCCTGCTCGGCGTAGGGCTGCGCTCGGTGGGGCGGGCGGTGACGAACTGGACGTTTGAGGATACGCTTACGCAGATCGGCCTCGGGTATGGTTTTCTCTTTGCGCTGGGGCTCCGTCCGGTGCGGCAGCAATGGGTGGCCTTTGTCCTGATCCTCGTCGGGTACTGGGCGGCGTTTGTGGTCTATGCGGCTCCGGAGAATTTCGACTACGCGCGGGTGGGCGTGGCGGCGGGGTGGCTGGAGACAAACGGCCTGTCCGGACTCGCGGTGCACTGGCAGAAGAACGGCAATCTCGCGTCCGTTTTCGACCAGTGGTTCCTCAATCTTTTCCCGCGCGAAAAACCGTTTCTGTTCAACGGCGGCGGGTATGCGACGCTCAGCTTTGTGCCGACGCTCGCGACCATGATTCTTGGACTGGTCGCGGGCGGCATCCTCCGTGACGTGCGCGCGCCACGCGAGAAGCTGCGGTGGTTGGTGATCGCAGGGGCAGGGTTCCTTGTGTTGGGGACGCTGCTGGGGTGGCTTGGCGTGTGTCCGGTAGTGAAACGCATCTGGACGCCGAGCTGGGTGCTGTTCAGCGGCGGCTGGTGTTTCCTGCTGCTGGCGGGCTTTTACGCTGTGGTGGATATGGCGCAACGCGGACGCTGGGCGTTTCCGCTGGTGGTGATCGGGGCCAACTCCATCGCGGCGTACCTGATCGCGCACCTGTTTGAGGATTTTATCCGGAAGGCGTTTGTGACGCACTTCGGAGCGGGGGTGTTCAAGGGTCTCGGTGCGGCGTACGAGCCGCTGCTGCTGGGCGGGGCAACGCTACTGGTGATGTGGGGATTGTTGTATGGAATGTACCGGCAGAGATTTTTCGTGAAAATCTGAGGGGCGCGGCCATGGTATCTATTAGGTGGATACACCAAGCTCGCCGCGGGTGAGCTGGAAGTCGACGGAGCCCGCGGCGGTGGCGGCCGGGGTGCGTTCGCGCTGGGCGACGGCGACAACGAGGCCTGCCAGGGCGGACGGGGCGTCGTCGGCCTGCTCCGGAAGAAACAGGTCGATGTCGTCTGCCGCGATCTGGTCGCGCGAGGAGGCCTCGGCCACCTGGATGACCGGGAGGAGCGGATGGCCCTGGCGGGCGTGGCCGTCCACGACGGCGAGGACGAGGTGGGCGCCGCAGCCGCCGAGGCCGGTGAGATTTTCGACCCAGTGCTCGGTTTCGCTCGCGACCAGATGCAGGCCGGGCTGGGTGCACGGTTGGCCATACGCGAGCGTGGCGTGCGGCGGCGTCCGGCCCAGCAGGGCGACGGAAAAGCGGAGGTCGGCGAGGAGGGGATCGCTCTCCGGGATGAGCAACGAGCCGCCGTGGCGGAGGATCTGCTCGGCGAGGACGAGGAGGGCGGCGACGGTGGCGTGAGCCATGGGCGCGGTCGTCATCAGGCCGAGCGTGAGGGCGCCGAGATTGGCGGGCAGGGAAGGCGCGGGCGGGAGCGCGGTGAATTTTTCCGTGAACCACGCTTCGACGCGCCCGATGGATTTCTCGATGCCGCCGTCGAGCTGCACGCTGGCCCAGCCGAAGCGCGCGAGGGGGACGCCGGCGTTTTCGAGCTGGCGGCGCATGACATCGTTCGGGACTTTTTCGCAGCCGTGCTCGAGGAAGAGTGCGGCGGCGACATTCGGGTGCGTGACGTAGCCGCGGTAGGTGCGGTGG
>JAPLTR010000382.1 GCA_026398065.1 Verrucomicrobiota bacterium
CTTCGCCATGCTGCGGTCGACGCACACCACGTGCATGCCCGTCGCCACGATCTCGATCACCGCGGGGTCCCGTTCGTCGAAGGGTGGGAGCACGACGCCATCCACGAGTTCGGAGCGCATCACATCGAGATAGAATTTCTCCTTCTCGGCGTTCTCATCGGAATTGCAGAGGAGCAGTGCGTACTCGGCGGAATAGGCCGCATCCTCCACCCCGCGGGCGATCTCGGCGTAAAAGGGGTTCTGGATGTCGGGGATGATCAGGCCGACGAGGTGAGCCCGGCCGTCCTTCATGCGCAGCCGCCGCGCCACGCGGCTGGGACGGTACCCGAGCTGGCGCAGCGACTCCTCCACGACCGCTCGGGTCTCCGGGATGACCTTGTCCGATTTGTTCAGGACGCGCGAGACAGTGGCGATCGAGACTCTGGCGTGACGGGCAACTTCTTGCAGGCTGGCCATGTGGGGTAAGGTATTCAAACGGCGCGGACCAAAGTCCACGCATTTGTCACATTTGTGACGGAGACCAACCGGCGGTTCATTTCCCGACGTGGGCCGGCTGCGCGAGCAGGAAGGCCTGCAGTTCCGCGAGGTGGTCGGTGTTGATGATGTCCACCCCGGCTTCGAACAGGAAGCGCCACGCCGCCGGGGTGTCGGGGGTGTTCCAAAACCGGACCTTCCGGCCCTGCGCATGCGCCTGCTGCACGATGTCGCGAAGCCTGGGCAGGGCCGCCTCCGGCACGCCCTCGGTCCACTTCGCCTGAAAAACCTTCTGCCAGTTGTCGCTCATCCACGGCACGAGCCCGCTCGTGGTCTTGCCCGTGAGGTCCTCGATGCGCCCGTCCATCGCAGCATAACGCAGGTCCTGCGCGGCCATCACGGCCGGAGCGCGGGCACCGGACACGATCACCGTGACCGCCCCGGTCTCGGCCACGCCCTGGCGGAAGACGGTCAGCATGGAGGCGTAGTTCTTCAGCACCGCATCCAGCGCCGCGTAGGTCGCCGCCGCCTCCGTCTTCACGTCGATCAGGAGCGTGATCGTCGGGCCGCCCCGATAGACGCGCCCACCGTTGCGCTTCACCCGCTCGCGGAGTGGATCGAGGTAGAGCGCCTCGAGCGTGCGCTCGGGTTTGACGGCCTTCCGGTCGTGGGCGACGAGCAGCTTGCCGTCCACGAGGTGGATGTCGGCCTCGATGCTGCCGAACCCGCAGTCGAGTGCATCCAGCAGCGGGCGCGTGTGCTCGTAGTCGTTGTGGGCATGGGCACGGACCAGCGGGGCGGGCTCTGCACCCAGGGCAACAGCCAGCGGAAACAAGAGACCGACGGACACGAGGCGGAGGATTTTCATCGATTCGATGACGGGCCTGACGAAGGAACGACCAAAACGGAGCGGAGAGAGCACGCTCTCATGGCAAATAATGACCGCCGGCCCGCGGGGGTGCGGCGGTTTGCCTCATCCGGCATCGGAGCCCGACTAGAACCGGCCCCGCACGCCCAGCGTCCAGATCGGCCCGAGGATTTCTCGGGAGCGGAGGAGGCCCGGCGTATTGGCGTAATAGTCCTGGAACGCGTTGTTGATGTTCCGGCCGCTGAGCGTGAGCTCGTAGGTGCGGTTGAGCTTGTACCCGGCGCTCAGGTCGGCGAGCAGGCGCTCGGCCTGCCAGTTGACGACATTCGTGCCGGTGCCGTCGACGCGCGCGGCGGACCAGGTGGCGCGGAGCTGCACATTGAACTTCGAATTGCTGAAGCGGATGCCGCCATTGGCCGCCTTCGGCACCACGGACACGAGCTGCACGTCGGCGATCGTGCGCGAGATGGAGCCGAAGACGCTGAAGCCGCGCCAGACTCCGGGGAGAAAGACGAGCTGCTGGCTGTATTCGAAGTCCACACCCTTCATCTTGCGCGTGCCCGTGAGGTTCGTCGGCTGTTGGAAGGTGTAGCCGGTGTAGGCCGGATCATCGAAGCCGGCCGCCGCGCCCGAGGTCGGAGTGTTCACGGAGCCCATGTTTTTGATGTCGAGCTGGTACATCGACACGGCGACAGTGCCGGCGGGCTCGAGGTAGTATTGGAGGCTGGCAAAGTACTTGTTCGAGAGCTCGGGCTTCATCGCGGGATTCGGCACGGTCACGATGCGGTTGATGTCGTCGATCGCGGGCAGGCCGGCGACGGTGTCGTAGCCGGGGCGCAAGATCGACTGG
>JAPLTR010000403.1 GCA_026398065.1 Verrucomicrobiota bacterium
TAACCGAGATCGAACCGGGTGTGAGCTCGAGCGGCGTGTCGACGCGGCCGCCGGACAACGTATTCCCGGCGGCGTAACCGCGATCCTTGTTCGTGCTTACCTGGAAGGGGGTGAGTTTCACCGCACCGCCCTCTTTGGCCTGGTCGGCCTGCATCAGGGCGAGTTCGTCGGGATCGAGCACACCGTTTTTGTTTTTGTCGTATTTGGCCACTGCCGCGGGACTCGGCGACGATGGGGTCGACTGTCCATAGAGCTGGAGGGCCGAGAGCATGCTGAACACTATCACTACGCGACGACCGAATGCAGTCGCCGATGGGGTATTGGTGATCATGGGCTTTTAGTGGTGGGGAAAAGGCTCGACGCGAAATGGAGTCCGCGTGATTCCGAATCCATTCGTCCGGCCTGCGCCGCACCGCGAACCCATGTGGTTCGTGGCGATAGCACAGCCCGTGGACTTACGATCCTTAATCTGGGGTAAATGGGGATTTTCCGACCATCGGCAGGCGACGGGTGGGGCTGGAATGCATCAAGGAAGCGCCGCCTTTTCTCCGCGCGCAAATGAACATTGGTGCTAACAGCGAGTATCCCTTTAGTAATACTCCGCGCAGATAGTATTGCGCAGCGTCGCGCGCGCCGCACATTCCGGACCAGCCTTGCGAAGGGTCGTAACGTCACCGCCCCCCGTCCGTCAGACGCCCGCGTCCGCACCCCTTCCGGCCAGGCCTGAAATCATGCCCACGTCTCCACCTCGTTCGCTGTCCCGCCTCATCGTCCTCCTCGGTCTGCCGGCACTTCCAGTGGGATTGATCGCCGCGGACGTTCCCGCCCCACGCGACCCGGCCCGGATCGTCACACTGCTTTGCGCGAACTGCCATGGCAGCACGCTCACGGGCGGCGCCGGACCGAGTCTAGTGGATTCATATTGGAACCACGGAAACACCAGCGAGAACATCGCTCGCAGCATCCGCAGCGGGTGGCCTTTGTCCCGCATGCCACCGTTTGGGCGGACCCTGAGCGAAGCCGAGATCGATCGCCTGGTCGCCTATATTCACCATCAAGGCGAGGAGTTCGCCCTGGGAAACATCAAGATTCCGCCACCACCACCGGACCAGACGATCACCAGCGAAAAGGCCACATTCCGTCTCGAATCTTGAAATCCCGTGGGGCATCGAGTTCCTGCCCAACGGAAAAATTCTCGTTTCCGAGCGCCCCGGCCGGCTGCGTCTCATCGACGACGGAAAGGTGCAACCGGAGCCGATCGGCGGCACGCCCAAGGTGTTCTTCCGCCAGGACGGTGGCCTGCTGGACGTGATCACCCATCCCGACTATGCGAAGAACGGCTGGATTTACCTCGCTTACAGCGAAGAGGGCAAAGTCGCGGACACCTCGATGACCGTCGTCGTCCGCGGACGCATTCGCGACGGCCGCTGGACAGACCAGGAGGATATTTTCCGCGCCCCACCCTCACTCTATTTTACCGGCTACATTCACTACGGTTGCCGATTCTTGTTTGATCAGGACAACCACCTGTTCTTCACGCTCGGTGAACGCGGCCGTCCGGCGCACGCGCAGGACCTCCTGAGTCCACTCGGTAAAATTCATCGTGTGATGGACGACGGGCGGATTCCTCCGGACAATCCCTTCATCGGTCGGGCCAACGCGCTCGGTACGATTTGGACCTACGGGCACCGTCATCCGCAAGGTCTCATGTGGCATCCGACGACCGGCAAACTCTGGGAGACGGAACACGGCCCGACCGGGGGAGATGAACTGAACCGCATCGAAGCCGGGCGAAACTACGGCTGGCCGACGATCTCCAGCGGCACCGATCGGTTCGCCCGGATCGAGGGCTCAGCGCGGGACGGCATGGAATCGCCGGTCAAGGTCTGGACCCCGGCGATCGCGCCATCCGGGATCGAATTCTATTCAGGGAACCGCTTTCCCCAGTGGAAGAACAACCTCTTCGTCGCCGCGCTCGTGCAGGAGGCCCTGGTGCGGTTGGAAGTCGATGGCGAGACCGTCGTCCACGAAGAAGTCCTCTTCCGCGGAATGGGCCGCGTGCGTGATGTCACCACCGGCCCCGACGGCTTGGTGTACGTGTCGCTCGAGGGGCCCGGTCGGATTATGCGATTGGTCCCGGTCGAGGCGTCCGCTCCCGCGCCGATCAAGAAATAGCGTCGTTCCTCCGGGCGGCGGAAGGTGCGGCCTCCCTTGCGCAAGAATTTCCGGAAAGTCATTCGACCTTGAACCGGATGATACCGAGCTTCCCGAAGTCCGCGACGTAGCTGCCCTGGGCGCCGCGCTTCGACCCGCCCAACGCCCCGCACAGGATCACGTCGCCCCGATGAATGACGCGGCCCTGTTCGATGACCTGATTGACGACCGCCATCAGGTTGCGAGCCTGCCCATCCCTGACGTCCGCGCCCGTCGTGGCGTGAAGCAGTTCGCCGTCTCGCTGCAGCGAAATGGCCAGCGCATCGGTGGCCCCGATGACGCTCGGGGCCACTGTAGCACCGATGATGAACCGACTCGATCCGAGGTTGACCGCGACGACATCGACCGCGTTGGCGCCACCGCGCATTTGCGACGCGAGGTCGGACGGCAGCTCGACCACCGGAACGATCGCTTCGACCGTCGTGAACGCCTGGCGTGGGACCCGGAGCTTCGTCCCGATGTCGTTGGCGATGACGTACCCGATGTGAGTTTCCACCAAGACCGGCTGCTTTGGCTGAACGGCGATGACGTTCTCCGCGGAGGCGTCCAGGCGCCCTCCTTTGAACAACACGCCATGGACCGGCTGCGTGACACCACCGGCTTGCTGCGTGGCCGCCGTGGCAAACGCGGCCTTGTAGCCCGCAATCACCGCACCATGCCCCAGCGCGTCGCTCACGAGCCGCCGCTGCACCGCGAACGCGCCGGAAAGGTCGCCGCCCTTCAAGACCACACTGAGGCGGGGCAGGGTCGCGGCCTCGCTGTCACGGGCCCGGCTGTACGCCTTGACATAGCTGCGAACGGCGGCCGAATCGAGAAATCCGAGCCAACCGAGCCAGGCGAGGCATCCGTCCCGCCATTGGCTGATCGGCAGACCGGATTCGCGCACGCCGAACCCGTGCGCACCCGCGGCGTAAACGTGAAGCTCGGAGGGAACGTTGGCGCGTTTGAGCGCGCCCATCAGTGCAATCGAACTCAGCGCCTGGTCGTCAAACGCGTGGGCGACGAACATGGGCGGCGTGGTCCGGTTGATGCGGGACGCGATGTCCTCGCGCAAGGCGGTCGCGCCGAAATTGGTGAAGCCGCCGCCATACAGGCAAATATTGAAATCGGGTCGCGTGGAAAGCGCATCGGCGGCGTCGATGGAAGGGTACTGGCGCGGCTCGTTCCAGTACAGGGAGAGCATCACGTTGATCTCACCCCCGGCGGAGAAGCCGATGGTGCCCACCGCGCCCTGATCGAGGTCCCACCCGGCGGCCCGCTGGCGGATCAGGCCCATCGCCCGTTGCGCGTCCTGCAGGCCCGCTTTCCACCGTTGCTCGCGATTGCGGGGCGGGACGCGATACTTGAGAACGAAGGCCGCGATCCCGTGTTCGTTAAGCCACTCCGCGATTTCATAGCCTTCCGATTCGATCGCGAGGCGATCCAGTCCGCCGCCTGGAATCACCAGCATCGCCGTGCCGTTGCGTTTTTCCGGCGCGGGCAGAAACACGGCCAACGTCGGCACACTCACATCGGTGATCTGGTCGAACGCGCGGGGACGGTCGGTGAGGATGTGCTCCGGGCCGATGGCGCCAGTCTCGCCCGGTGCGGCGCCCGGCCACAGGTTCACGACCTCCGAGGGACGGTTGGTCACATTGGGCAGCGGGAGCTCGGCCGCAGAAAGCATGCCGGCCGAAAACACCATGAGGGCCGCAAACGCGGTGGAGAGTGCCGGGAGTTTCATGATTTCTGGAAAGCGGATCGTGTTAAAACGGGCGCAACGACGGTTGGGCAGTCAGAGGTTGGGGCAGACGTTTGGTTCTGACCGGCGGGGGAGAAAAGGCACGGCCGGTATCCCCGCGCAAGCATTCGATTCGCGACTTGCGTAGCATCCACGGCAAAGAACCGGCGGAGAGTTTCGAACGACTATGGCTTCAGCCATACTCGACGCTATATCTTATGATTTCTTCCCTGTTTCGCGTGGCTTCTGTCACAAATAGTCGAGCGCTCGATCCCCCTCCGCGGTGCAACCCATCATCCCTCGCACCACCAGTCGTTAGGCAAACCAACGCGCTATGACTCGGCAGGCGCCACCTTCCCGTCAAGGAAACGATAGATCTGTCGGATGACGAGAGCGTCATCGCCTCCCACTCCTTCCAGGCGGCACCCACCCTTCCTCATCGCATGTCCCCCCGTTTCCTCCCCTCGTCTCTGCTGCCGTCTGCAACTGGGGCCTTCGCGGCGCTCTTGCTCTCGGTTGCGCCGCGCCTGAACGCGGCCGACCTCGCTTCGACCGCCGCCGCGAGAAGTCCACCCGCGAAATTCGCCCTGAGCGCGGACGAGGCCATGGCACAGTTCACCCAGATCGTCTCACCCATCCTTGAGGCGCGGTGCTATGATTGTCACGGCGGCGATTCGAAGAAAGCCGGCCTCGCCTTCGACCAGCTCACGACCAAGGAGCAGCTTCTCCACAATCCGGAGCTGTGGCTAAAAGTTCTGCGCAACACGCGGTCGCATATCATGCCTCCGCCCGGCGAGCCCGCCCCCACCGCCACCGAACGCCTCGCCCTTGAGCGGTGGATCACGACGGGGGCCTTCGGCCTGAACCCAGCGCAGCCTGATCCCGGCCGCATCACAATTCGACGTCTCAATCGCACCGAGTACCGTAATACGTTGCGCGATCTCATCGGCGTCGACTTCAACGCCGAGGCCGCGCTTCCGCCCGACGACGTTGGCTACGGCTTCGACAACATCGGCGACGTGCTGAGCATTTCACCCATGCGGATGGAGAAGTTCATCGAGGCCGCCATCACTGCCGTCAACCAAGGCGTGCCCCTCGACACGGTCGCAATGACCACCCGGTTCACGAATGGGAACGAGTTTCTCACCGAGGACGGCGCCCAGACCGCGGAGCGCATGTCCTACTATCGCGCGCAAAAATCTTCCCACCGCTATCAGATCAAGACCGCGGGCGACTACCGCCTGCAGCTCAACACCAAGATCGACGGCGAGGCGACGCCGGTCGATCCCCAGCACGCCAGAGTCAGATGGACAGCCGACGGCAAGGAGATCCTCTCGAAGGAATACAAATGGGCGGATGCGGACTACCTGCAGGACGAATTCACCGTTCACTGGGAGCCAGGCGAGCATCAGCTCACCGTGTCCATCGAACCGGTTTTCCCCGAACTTCAGCCCCTCCGCACCAAGATGGAGTACCGCGTCCTGTTCGTGAATGTCGAAGGACCGCTCGAAAAGAAACAGTGGGACCATCATCCGAACTACGGCCGCTTCTATTCGCGCGATCGGCCGCCGGAGGAACCGGCTGAGCGTCGCGCCTACGCCCGTGAGGTGCTCGCGCGCTTCGCCGCCAGGGCCTATCGTCGACCGGTCGATCCCAAAACGGTCGAGCAGCTCGTCGATCTCGCGGAGAAAACCTACTCCGTCGCCGACCACACCT
>JAPLTR010000552.1 GCA_026398065.1 Verrucomicrobiota bacterium
GGGGGCGCCGCGGGGGCGCCGGCGGCGGGCGGCGGGGTCTCCGCCGCGGACAGGCTGGGCGGCGGCGCGACCGCCAGAAAGGCGGCCAAACCGGCTGTGGCCCACTGGCCCCAGGGGTGGTTTGATCGCACGCGTGGAATCGCCATGGCAGGCGATGGCCGATAAGCAGTTTTGGTTTTCGGAGGCGGTCGGATTTGGCGGGGCTGGGATTGGGGCGGGTGGTGGAGCGGGATTGTGGTGCGAGGGGCGTGGGTTGCCGGGGGAGGGGGGGGAGGGGCTCCGGGTTTCCCTCTATATATGAGAGTGGAAGGGAGAGCGGGGCTTTCGGAGATCTTGGCGCGGAGGAGCGGAGTCGGTGCCGCAGGGCCACCGTGCGCGGGCGGGAGGTGGGAGGAGGTTGGATTTGGTTGGATTTGCTTGGATTTACCCGGATGGGGGCGGATTCGGGTGGATTCGGTCGCATGGGGGGAGGCGGTGGCGGAGAGGCCGGGGAGGCCGGGCGTGCGGATCGTGGGGGGAGCGGGAATAATGATTGAGTCACAGAGCGCACGGAGGACCGATCCGAGGGCACGCAGGCGCACGGCGGAGGGCGAGGGAATGGCGAGAGGGGGAGGCGTGGTTTCGGGGCGACTGGATGGGTTGGAATGGAAGCGGATTTCAATTAAAAAGTTCAAAATGTCAACATCAGAGTTGATGGCGGGTGGACGGAGGCAGGGTGGGACTGGGGGTGGTTCCCATCTCAGGCCGGCGCGCGGCGGGGCGCACCGGAGCGGGGCGAATCGCGCACGCGGTCCGTCACGGGACGATGAACGCCTCCCCGCGTTGCGCGATGGGACCGACGAACGCTCTCCGACGGATGCCCGCCACCCGGCCGGGCGGCTACGGCTCCTGGTCCCACGCCTGCATCTGCGCGCGGGGGTCGGCGACGTAGAAGGCGCGGTAGCCTTCGTGCGTGGAGTCGAAGCTGATCCGGCCGTCGGGCAGCCAGCGCGGGTGCAGGTCGCAGCGGATGTCGATCACCGGCACCGGCAGGGCGGCAAAGGCGCCGAGGTCGTGGCCGCGCTTTTTCTTCAGATCGTAGAGGAAGAGGTGCTGGCGTTTCGCGGCGTCGGGGTAGCTGTCGTAGAGCATCCAGCGTCCGTCGGGCGAGTAGCTGCAATGGCCGTCGCGGAGGAAGAAAGCGGGATCGAAGACCACGAACACCGGCGTCGGGGCATCGGTGATCTCGTAGAGCTGCGAGCCCTTCGGGCCGTCGCAGTGAAACACGAGGGTGGCGTCGTCGCGCCAGTGGTAGTGCGACGCATACCCGGGCGGCACGATCAGGCGGACGTCGCTGCCATCGCGCGCCGCGGTGAACACGACGGTCTTCCACGCCGACTGACCTTTGGCGCGCGGCGCCGTCGAGGGGAAATTGCGCAACAGGAAAACAAAGCGTGTCGCCGAGGGATTGAACGTGAGGTGGTTGACGAGGAGTTTTTCTTCCATCAGCGGCGACAGCGGGGCCACCCTGGCGTACAGCGCCGCGAGGGTCAGCACGAGGCGGCTCGTGCCGGTGCGCAGATCGCACAGCCACACGCCGTCGTCGTCGGGGTGCGCGACCTTGGCGCGCGGGTCCGGCTGGGCGGCATAGCCGTAGCCGGGACGGAAATCGTGCAGACGGTCGAAATCCACGCCCAGGCCCCAGCGGCCGTCGCGCGAGACGTTGGCGAGCGCGCGGTCGGTGAAGGTGCGGCGGCCGGTCGCGAGGTCGTGGAGCACGCCGCGGTAGCCGTGGCCATCGGGCGAGACGTCATTATAGAAGACGCGGCCGGAGCCGTCGCCGAGCCACTGGAGCAGGGCGCCCTGCTGGAAATTCCACGCCCGCGTGCGCGCAAACGGCCGGAACGCGCCATCGCCGTTCAGCGGGATGAGGCCGAGCTCGGCTTCGTCGGCCGCGGTGGGCAGACGGTCGCGGAACGGGACCCGGTTCGCGAGATGCCGGCCCGTGGCGGTATCGACCGCGGGGAGGTCGTAGTAGCCATAAAACATCTGCGCATCGGCGGCGCTGACGCGGGCGATCGGGACCGCCGGCGGGGCCTCCGCCGCGCTCAGGACGTGCGCGGCCACGAAGGCGGTGGCGGCGAGCAGGGCGCGGCGGGAGAACGGCCGCAGGCGGGCGGGAAGGGGGCGTTTGAGGTGCATGGCGGGCAAAAGGAGGGGCGTTTTTCGATCGAGCTCTGCGCCGGATGGAACGCGGTTTCGTGC
>JAPLTR010000425.1 GCA_026398065.1 Verrucomicrobiota bacterium
CTTCCCAGTCCGACGTGCTGCCCATGATGACTCCGACAAGTGGTGTGGCCATAATTGTCGCGCCAAACTCAGTACCGTCCCGGCCCACGGCAAACCGATTTTTTGCACAATGTGGCATATCCGGCTTCAAATCGCCCGCCGCCCCTCCCAGCCTCGTCGACGATGAAATTCGGCATCTGCAACGAGATCTTTCAAAACTGGCAGCTGGCCGACGCAATGGCCTATGCGAAACAGGCCGGCTACGACTGCATCGAAATCGCACCTTTCACCCTCCTGCCGGGCGCGTCCCACAAATACGTCACCGCCATCCCCGCCGACGAGCGCCGGACCATCCGCGAGACTGCCGCCCGCGTGGGCATCGAAATTTCCGGCATCCACTGGGTGCTCGTCCAGGCCGACGGCCTGCACCTCACCCAGCCCGACGCCGCCATTCGCCAGCGCACGGCCGACTACTTCGTGGCTCTAGCCGACTTCTGCGGCGATCTTGGCGGCAAGACCATCGTCGTCGGCTCGCCGAAACAGCGGAGCCTCTTGGAAGGCGTGAGCCACGCGCAGGCGTGGGCATGGGCCACCGAGGTCTTTCGCCCCGCCGTCGCCCGCGCCGCCGACCGCGGCGTGACGATCTGTTTCGAGCCGCTCGCGCCGAGCGAGACCAATTTCATCAACACCGCCGCCGAGGGCATCGCGTTCGCCCGACAGTTCAGCAGCCCCGCGATGAGCGTGATCCTCGACGTGAAGGCGATGTCCTCCGAGGCGAAGCCGGTCCCGCAGATCATCCGCGAATCGCGCGGAAACTTCGCGTACTTCCATGCCAACGACGCCAACCTCAAGGGCCCCGGCTTTGGCGACGTCGATTTCAAGCCCATCGCCGCCGCCCTCCGCGACGCCCGCTACGACGGCGTCGTCTCGGTCGAGGTGTTCAAGTTCGAGGAGGGCCCCGAAGCCATCGCCACCCAGAGCCTCGCGTATTTGAAAAAGACCTTCGCCGTGTAGGCGCGCGCCATCGCCCGGCGTCCGTTCTCCCCCAACCCCATCCGACGCCATGAATCGCCCCGTTCTGCGCCTGTGCTTATTCCTTGCCGCGTGCGCCTCAGTCCTCGCGGCCGATCCCGCCCCCAAACCTCCCGTCACCGGCGCCGCCCTGCCGGGCCTCGAGGCCGTCGACTCCGCGATGCTCTCGCTTCTGGCGAAGCACGGCAGCCCCGGCGGGCAGCTCGCCGTCACGTATCGCGGACGCCTCGTGCTCTCCAAGGGCTACGGCCTCGCCGACCGGGAGACGGCGGCCCCGGTCACGCCCGACTCACTGTCGCGCATCGCGAGCCTGAGCAAGCTCGTCACCGCCCTCGCCATCCTCCAGCTCGTCGAGGAGAAGAAGCTCGACCTCGACGCCCGCGCCTTCGCGCTGATCCCGCACCTCACCCCGGCGCGACCCGGCAAACCCGACCCGCGCCTCGCGGAAATCACCGTGCGCCAGCTCCTCCAGCACACGGGCGGCTGGGACCGCGGCGTGAGCGGCGACCCGATGTTCAAGCCCGCCCTCATCGCCGAAGCCACCCGCACTCCCGCCCCGGCGGGTGTCGAGGCGATCATCCGCTACATGCTCACGGAGCCGCTCGATTTCGCCCCGGGCACGCGCTATGCGTATTCGAATTTCGGTTACGCGGTCCTGGGCCGCATCGTGGAAACGCTCTCCGGGCGGACCTACGCGGACTACGTGCGCGCCCGGATTTTCGCGCCGCTCGGGATCACCCGCGCCTTCCTCGGCCGCACCGCCTGGGACCAACGCGACCCCGCCGAACTGCACTACTACGACCCGCCCGGGGCGAAGACCGTGCGCTCCGTTTTTCCCGGCACGCCCGGTCTCGTCGCCTCGCCCTACGGCGGCTTCCACCTTGAGGCGATGGACGCCCATGGTCAGTGGGTCATGCGCGCCACCGACTACGTCCGCCTGCTCGCCGCCCTCGACGGCACGCGCCCGCCCGCCCTCCTCTCCCCCGCTTCCATCGCGCTGCTCACCGAGCGCCCGGCGCCGCCGGTCTCCGTCGATGCCGCCGCGTACTACGGGCTTGGCACCCAGGTCCGCCCGATCAACGGCCGCTCCGGCACGGGGGCCAACTGGTGGCACGGCGGCTCGTTGTCGGGGACGATCACGCATTCCGTGCGCCTCGCCAACGGCTGGAGTTGGGTCGCGTTCTTCAACACCCGCCGGCCGCAGGGCGACACCCTGGCCGGCGACGCCGACAAGACCATCAATGCCGCGCTCGGCACCGCCACCCCGCCCGCGCGCGGCGATCTGTTCACCGCCCCGATCCGATAATCACTGCACCACGACCTTGGCGTCCTCGACGATCAGGCTGTAGCTGTAGCCGCTGCCGAAATCGCGATCGGCCGCCAGCACGCCGGTGACAAGGACAAGGTCGCCCACTTTCGCCGTTCCCATCGTGGTCACGGTGAGATCGTTGGTGCCCTCGGCTCCCGAGCCATCGCGAAGGTGCAGCCAGTTTTTGCCCAAAATCATCGCGTTGTATTTCACCACGCGTCCGCGCACCGCGATGGGCTTGCCCACGAACTTCGCCTTGCCCGTCAGGATCTCCGCCACCGTCTGGCCGCCGTCGGCGCGCTTGATGCCGGTGAGGTCCAACGGAGCCGGACCCGCTGCGCCGGCGGTCGGCGGATGTCCTTTGGGCAGTTCCCCCGCCATCGCCGACCCGGCGGGCGCGGTCATCGTGACGGTGGGTTTGCCGTTCACGGTCACATTGCCGGTGAAGTACACGACATCGAAGGTGCGGTTCAGGGTCTTGCTCTGATAATTCTTCATCGCCATCGCATCGGCCACGGTGACCGTGTCGCCCACCTTCACGGCAAACTGCGGCGCAGCGGCCCAGGCCTTCTTTCCGCCGGCGTCGATGAGAACGTACGTGTAGGTCGCGGCATTCATCGTCTCGACGACTTTGCCGGTGAGCACGTCCGCTGCGGCCGGCGCCGGGGCCTTGCCCTCCGCCGCGACGAGACCGGGCGCGCCGCTCAGCGCGAATAGGAGACCACCGACCAGAAGAGGAGTTTTCATGAGAGAGAAAACACCCCAACTTGGCCCGTAGTTCAAGGTTCTCCGCAAAATCCCTCGCCCGCCGTGATATCCTTGGCGCGGTCGCCGTTTGTCACCTGACTTCCCTCCACCCCCGCACCATGCGTCCCCTGCTTTCCTTTTTGTTCGCCCTCACTTGCGCCGTCGCCGCCCCCGCGGCTTCCACGCAGCCCAACATCCTCTTCATCTTCGCCGACGACCAGCGCGCCGACACCATCGCCGCCCTCGGCAACCGCCACATCCAGACGCCCAACCTCGACCGGCTCGTCCGTCGCGGCGTCGCCTTCAACCGCGCCTACATGCAGGGCGGGATGCAGGGCGCGACCTGCGTGCCCTCGCGCGCCATGCTCCTCTCGGGTCGGTCGCTCTTTCACATCGACGAGAAACTCACGCGTGACGAGACCTGGCCCGCCGCCTTCGGTCGCGCCGGCTACACGACCTTCATCAGCGGCAAGTGGCACAACACCCCCGCCTCCATCCCCCTGAGTTTCCAACGCGCCCGGGCGATGTTCACCGGTGGCATGACCAACCCGATGAAGGCGCCGCTCGGCAATCTGGAGGGTGGCAGGATGGGCCCGACGAAGATCAGCCCGAAGCATGCCTGCGAAACTTTCGCCGACGAGATCATCGCGTTTCTGCGCGAGCCGCACGCCACGCCCTTCTTCGCCTACCTGCCCTTCGACGGCCCGCACGACCCGCACATCGTGCCCGACGATTTCCCGGTCCGCTACGACCCGGAAAAAATCCCCCTCCCGGCCAACTACCTCCCCCTACACCCGTGGAACAACGGCGAGATGGCGGTCCGAGACGAGCAACTGCTCCCTTGGCCGCGTCCGCCCGCCGAGGTGCGCGCCATGCTCGCCGACTACTACCGGTACATTTCATTTCTGGACATGCTCATCGGCCGTGTGCTCGACACGCTCGATGCCTCCCCCGCAGGGAAGAACACCCTGGTCGTCTTCGCCGCCGACTCCGGCGTCGCCCGTGGCAGCCACGGCCTGATCGGTAAACAAAACGTCTACGAGCATTCGATGCGGGTCCCGCTCATCATCGCCGGCCCGGGCATCGCGGCCAACCGCACAACCGACGCGATGTGCTATCTCTACGATGTCCTCCCCACCCTCGGCGCGCTCGCAGGCGTCGCCGGCCCGAAGACCAGCGAGGGTCTAGATCTGAGCCCCACGCTGCGAGATCCTGCCCAGCCCGCGCGCCTCGCCCTGCTGTTTGCCTATCGTGACGTGCAACGCGCCTACCGTGACGATCGCTGGAAACTGATCCGCTACCCGCAGATCGACCGCACGCAGCTCTTCGACCTCGCCGGCGACCCCGACGAGCGCACCAACCTCGCCGACCGCCCCGAGCACGCCGCGCGCGTCGCCGCGATGACCGCCGCCCTCGCCACCGAAATGAAACGCCTCGACGACGTCGCGCCCCTCACCGTGGCGAATCCGAAGCCCGCCGCCTGGTCGCCTCCGCCTCCCGGAAAAACGAAGGCCGGCAAAGGCTGAGCGCACCCCGCTTACTCCCGCACCGGCACGCCCATCATCGCGTCGTCCACCGCCGCCGCGAACTCCTCGAGGTAATCGGTGCCCTTCGCGTGGTGCGTCATCGCCACAACGATGTAGTGGCGGCCGGGTCCCGTCACGACCGCGGTGTCGTGCGACCAGGTTTCCCACCAGCCGGACTTGCGCCGGATCTCCAGCCCGCGACCGGCGAGCCCTTTCACAAACCGATCTTCCAGATGCGGAATATCGGGTGAACGGAAAATCTCCCGCATCAGGCGCGAGGCCTCGGGCGAAACCAGTTTCCCCTGTTCGAGGAGCAGATAATACCGCACCAACTGCCGGGCCGTTGCCCCGTGCGAGTGCCCGCCCACCGGGTCGACGATGCGCTCGCCGACCTTCCCGTAGTGTTTGCCGAACCAGAGGCCGCCGCCGTGGGCGGCATCGTAGAATCCATACGCGTTGAGCACCTCCTGAATGCGGGGGATGCCGAGCGGCACCGAAAACTTCGTGGCCATCTCGTTGTCCGAAACCTTGATCATCAGGCCCAGCTCGTGCCGGGTCGCAGGATCGAGTGACGTCGCCGCCTCCGGATGCGACTGAAACCACGCGAGGAGTATCCCGATCTTGGGTACGCTCGCCGCATAGACGATCGCGTCAGGCCGCACGAGCGCGAGACGCAGCGTCCGCAGATCCAACACACCCACGGCCGTTTCGTTCCCGGCCATTCCATATTTCGTCCGCAGCCGGGCATCGAGGCTCGCGACCGAAGCCTGCAGCGCCGGGTCCACCGGGGTGGCGAAGTCCAACGTAAAATTCTTTGCGCTTTCCGACATGACAGGCCCCCGAGCGTTACCCGCACCCGGGTCGGAGGCGAGCGCGACCGCCGCGGGCTCCCGCACCGCTTTCCCGGCGGGCTCCTCCTTGACCAGGAGCTCGCGCTCGATTGCGGCCGTGATCTCCCGGGCTGAACTCGTCTGCGCCACAAACCGTCCGTCCCGCGACAGCAGCAACCAGGTCGGATACGTGTTGATGCCCATCGTGCGGGCAAATTCGCCGAACGTTCCCTTTCGGTCCCATGCGATGCGCCACGGATAGTTTTTCTCGTCGGCCAGGAGCGCCGTTTCGAGCGCCGTGCGTTGAGGTGCGCCGGCCACCATCACGTCGCCGCCGGTGATCTGGATGTTCTCCAGGCCGAGCGGATGATACTTCTCGTGAAGCCCCCGCAGGAACTCCGCCTGCGAGGTCCAGTCCAGCGGAAACAGCGAGATGAGGACGATCTTCCCGCGATACTCCTGCGTGTCGGCGAAGCGGCCGTCGAGCGCCGCGAGCCGGATCCAAACCGGATACGCCTGGCCGAGGAGCAATTTCAACCGCCCTTCCACCACCGCGCGGATATCGCGGTCGCGGCGCGTGTCGGCGGAGTAGCGCGCCCTCACATCGTAGAGAAACCGCTGGCAACGCGCCGGGTCCGCCGCGTCGAGCACCTCCGCCATCGCCCGCACGCCGTTGATGATCGAGAGGCTGTTGGGGTAGTCGCGCTCCCATCGCTCGAACCACGCGGTCATCTTCGCCAGCACCCTCTGTCCTTCGGGAGTTGCGATGATCGGGCGCCAATTCGTGCCATTGTGAAGAAGATAGGTCAGGGCGCCCGTTTTGGCGTTCACACTAGCGTCAGGCGCTTCCAATAGCTCCTCAACCCTGTGATTGTAATGATCACGCCAAGCGCGCCACCTTTCACTGTCCCTCACCACTTTCTTTTCGCCGTTCTCGACGAACTCACGCGTAAAGTAAACTGCGCCACGCATCATCATCCAGACATCCCAACGCAAAGGGTGGTTGGGAAAATCCCGCCAGAATGCCAGACCCCGTTCGTGTAATTCCATCCCCAGAACAGCAGACAGCGCCGCAGCCTCGTTGGAATGCCAGTCCATCCCCGCGGGCAACTGTCGCTCCCACATCGCTTTCACCACGCGAAACTCCACTTCCGCCGCAGAACTACCTGCCGCAGCCGTCACCTCCGCACCTACCGCCGTCAGCGGCCAGACCAATGTTATCATCATCACCCACCACCCAACCCGCGCAACTGGCCCACTGCGTTGATCGAAAAGAGGGATCATCGCGCAAAACAATCCCACGTCGTGTGCGGCTTCAAGCCCGCCCCGTGTCTTGCCGGGGTCCCACGTCGTTGCCCGCAGGCCCTGCCGTGCGATCGCACCCTCAGCGCGCAGGCGGGACTTGGGTGGCGAGCCAGCGGCAGTTGATCACTTTTTCCACCAAGTCCAGCGGCACGTAATAGTATTGATTGGACGCCTCGAACCCGAGGCGGGAGTCGCGGCTCTGCAACGCGTGCAGCCGCACGGCGAGGCGCGACTCGGTTTCGGCGAGACGGAGCATGGCGGCGCGGTCACCGCTGCGGCGCGCGAGAACAAACCGCGCCTGCTGGGCGGCGCTGGCGAAATGGATCGCGGCCGTCTCGGCGAAGGTGAGCTCGTCGTTCAGTGCGGGGCCGGCGTCCGGGGCCGCCGCCCGCAGCCGCGCAACCGCGGCCTCGAAACCCGCCGCCGTTTTCTCCAGCTGGACGGCGAACACCTCGGGCGGATAAATCGCGCGCCAGCCGTCGAGATCGTCGTAGGGAAAGCCGACCATCGTCGCCTTGTAGCCGGTCGGCGTCGCCCAGAGCGGATTGGCGGGACCGGTCTGCAACGGCGCGCGATACACGGCGTCGATGTGAAAGGGAAACTCGCGAAAAGCCGTGCTGCAGTCCTGCCAGAACCGAACCGCCGCCGCCGCGTGGGCCGGGCCATGGCGGCGCTGCGCCAGGCTGAGGAGCGTGCCGCCAGCGGAGATTTCCGCGACGGCCTCGAGATTGGGCGACGGGTGTCCGCCGAGCGTCCAGCCGAGCATGAGATCACCCACCCCGGCAGCCCGCACGGCGGCGACGTGCGCCGCGACATTTTCCACCACGGGCAGAAACGGCACGGCGGAGATTTCCCACGAATTGCCGAGCTGAAGTTTGGCCGCGACCGGCAGCCCGTGGGCCTTCGCCGCCGCCCAGTGGCGCAGAGCCCGTGGGCCCGGGCCGACCGCACTGAGGCAGTATTCGCCGATGGTTGACTTGATGCCGCCGCGCTCGATCGGCAGGCCCCATTCGCTGACGCTCATCAGCGTCACGCCGGCGGGGAGCTGCCCGATGGCCTCGGTCGCCCAGGCATCGGCCCAACCCCAGTCCCAGGCGACCAACCGCTGGGTGCCCTGCGCGGCCTTGATGCCGTCGTGGAACGTCGCGATCACTTCCGCAATCACCGCGGCCGGGCGGCGAGCCCGGCAGCGCGGACAGTCGCCTCCGCGTCCCTTGGACCAGCAGTTGGTGAGATTCTCGGACGCGGAGATCGCGAAGAAACCGCCGAGGCCCGGCACGGCGCGGCACAGGTCCGCGATGCCGTCGCGCAACCCCTCGCGCACGCCGGGCGCACTGGTGCACAGCGCGGCAAAACCCTCCATCGGCACGCCGCGCCAGTCGGGATGGTCGGCAAACACCGGCGAGGATGGCGGGAGGGCGCGTGGCTCGTTGAGGTAAAGGTAAACGCGCACGCCGTGGCGCGCAGCCCGTGCGACGAGCGCGCGAAGGGCGGTCCGGCGCTGTTCGATGCCGGCCTCGCGGGCCCACGGCAGGGGCGAGAGGCGCGCGAGCACCGCCTGGAGCCAGACGGCGTTCACCCCGGAGGCGGCGAGCCGCGCGAGGTAGCCGTCCGGATAGGGATCGAGCGCGGGGTCCATCAAAGGATCCCCGTAGAGCGCGAAATACGAGTAGCCGAGCCGGAGCGGCGGCGGTTCTCCTGCGGCCAGTGGTGGAGCGGGGCGCGGGACCGCGGACACGGATTCAGGCGATTGACTGAACCGATCGACAAACGAGAAGAGCGGATCGCGGCCCTCCAGCGCACCGCCGGGAAACGACTCGCGCACGATGCGCGCGATTTCCGCCGCCCGCGCCGCCTCCGCCGCGGTGGGCGGGCTCCACCGCAACGGCGCGCTCTTCGGCTTGGAGAGGCCGAGCTTATGGAAGAGAAAATCGTCTTCGCGCAGCGCATAGGCCAGCTCCTCCTCCGTCCAGCCGAGCAACGCGAGCAACTGGTCGTAGGGGAGCAGGTGCCAGTTGCGACGGATGATCGTCAGGGCCGCGCGGCGGCGCTGCGTGTCGGAGAGGCCGCGCGCCGGCTCGAGCCCGAGGCTGCGGCCGAGTTGCACGATGTCGTCGGGTGTTGCACCGATCACCGCCGCCAACCGTGCCGCCGGCACCAGCGACCAGTTGCGCCAGACAAACGCGTGCACCCGGCTCGGAAACCAGGCGGCATCGAGCGGCACGGGGGCGTTGCCCATCGGCAGCACAGAGGCGGCGACCGGCGCCACTTTCTCCGGTGGGGCTTCGGCGCCAGCGAGCGCCGGCCCACCCGCCGAAACCAGGAGCGCGAACCAGATGCGCATAGACGACGGGCGGAAGGAAATATTCATGAGGGGACCAACGGATCGGCGCAGGAGCGTGCGAGCCAGCCGGCGCGAAGCAAGACGCCGTCGCCTTGACTCATCCCGGCGGATTCAGAGAAGTGGTTCATGCCTCTCTCTCGCACCCTCGGCGGTTTTCACGGAATCTCCGGCCTCGTGCCCAGTCTCCTGCTGTCGGCCGCGCTCGTGCTCGGAGCCGGCTGCGGTAAGTCGGAGAAAGCCGCCGCCTCCGCCCCTGTGACACCGCCTCCGCCGACGACCTACGCCGTGATCGAAACCGAAAAGGGCGTGATCGAGTTTGAGCTGCTCGACAGCGACGCCCCGAAAGCGGCGGAGAACTTCCGCCTCCTCGCGGAGAAGGGCTACTACAACGGCCTGACGTTTCACCGCGTGGTCAAGGGCTTCATGATCCAGGGCGGCGACCCGCTCGGCGACGGCCGCGGCGGCGAGAGCGCCTGGGGCGGAAAATTCAACGACGAGATCGTCAAGGACTCGCCCCTCTACCAAAAGGGCCTCGGCTACAAGCGCGGCATCGTCGCCATGGCCAACGCCGGCGCGAACACCAACGGCAGCCAGTTTTTCAT
>JAPLTR010000635.1 GCA_026398065.1 Verrucomicrobiota bacterium
GTGACTACGTGGAGCCGGGGAGCTTCCGCCGGAGCGGCGGCGGCGTCCACGCGTGCGGGGTTGGTGCGGAGTTCGGCGGTGGCGGCGCCCTCGGTGGGGACGGCGAGTGCGGTGCTGGCGCGGGCGGAGCTCTCGCGGGCATCGGCAAGCGTGGCGGGTTTGGACGGGGCGCCGGCGATGACGGCGGAGAGCTGGGCGGCGGTGGCGGCAGCCTGCTGTTCCGCGCGGGCGCGGGCGTCCTTCTGGGCGAGAAGTTCGGTGTTGAGCTGGGCGAGGGCGGCCTGGGCCTGCTCGTTCTGCGCCGTCACGGACTTAACCTGGGCGGTGAGGGCGGTGTTCTCGGTGCGCGTGCGGTCGATCTCCGTGCGGAGGCGGGCGTTCTCCTCCTGCAGCTGGGTGTAGTTCCGGAGCGAGCCCGCGAGCTTCTCCTCAAGTTGGGCGGCCTGAGCCGCGACGGCGGCGGAGGGGGCCTTGGTCTCGCTCAACTGGGCGTAGCGGGTGCGGAGCGCCGCGAGTTCGCGGGTGGTCTCGTTGAGCTTGGCGACGAGGTCGGACGTGGGGTTGGCTGCGCCCCGGCCGTCGATCACGGCGCGGAGGGCGTCCCCCTCCTTCCGCACGAGGGCGAGCTCCTGCTTCAGGATTTTGTAGTCGGTGGATAGATTGGAGTACGCGGTGTTGAGCGTGGCGTCGATCGGCGTGACCTCGGGCAGCCGGCCGAAATGCACGTAACCGCAGCCGGAAGTGAGGAGAAGGACGAGCGCGAACGGGGCGCTGAAGAAACGCATGGCGTGTTCAAAAGGGGAATTCCGGGGGCAGGCAACCTTTCGCGCACGGGGCGGGCTTGGTTGGAAGGTGTTTCCCTCGGCGCTCGAAAAAAAGCGGCGGTCAAGGAACGCCGCTCGGGAACCGACCGTTCCGACAGGCGGACCCCATCAGGGGATGCGGAGCTGGCGGCCGATCACGAGATTGTTGTCCTCCCCGAGGACGTCGCGATTGGCCACGAGGATTTCGGCCCAGCGACCGGGGGTGCCGTAGTAGATCGAGGAGATCTTCGAGAGCGTGTCGCCGCTGGCGACGGTGTGATAGCGAGGGGCGGAGGAGGACGAGCGGGTGATCGACGCCGCGGGCGCGCCGCCGCCCGGGGTGGTGACGACAAAGTTGGCGGTGACCGGACTGCTGACGGGGCGCGGCGTGGTCGGGGCCGTGGGTGCGGCGGGGGCCGGGGCGCCGGAAGTCGTGGTGACAAGCGTGCGCGGTGCGGGGCTGCCGCCAGCAGCGCCGGCGGCGAGGCGGGACTTGAGCTGGGCGTTTTCCTCGAGGAGGGCGCTGGCCTGGGCCTGCGTCTGGGTGAGCTGATCCCGGAGAGTCTGGGCCTGGGCGGCCAGCGGGGCGGCGGTGCGGGCCTTGGCGAGTTCGCCCTCGAGATCGGTCTTGGCGCGGGTGAGCTCGGTGGTGGTGGACTTCAGTTGGTCGTTCTCGTCGCGGAGCATCTTCGCGCCATTGAGGGCGGCGATGAGCTGGGCCTGCGTGTCGGCGAGGACCTTGGCGTCGGCGGCGCCGGCTTTGGCGGCGAGCTGCTGCTGCAGAGTGCTGCGCTCGGCCTCGAGGGCGGTCACCTTCTGGCGGAGAGACTCGAGCTGGGTGCGAAGTTCCTTGGTTTCCCCATCGGACGGGGCGAGACTCTTTGCCTCGGCGGCGGACGCGGTGCGCTGCTGGGCCAGTTCGCTCAGTCGGCCGTTGGCGGACTCGAGCTGGGTGCGCAGGGTGGTGGCGTCCTGCTCGGCACGGGTGCGCGACTCCTTTTGCACGAGGAGCTCGGCGTTGACCTGGGCGAGGGCAAGCTGGACCTCGGCGCTTTTGGCGGAGACGACCTTGACCTGTTCGGTGAGCGCGAGGTTTTCGGTGCGGGTCTTGGCGACCTCGGTGCGCAGGCCGCCGATCTCCTCCTGCAGCTGGGTGAAATTGCGGAGGGAGGCGGCGAGCTTTTCCTCGGTGCCGGCGAGCTGGGATTTCAGGTCGGCGATCTCGGCGGGATTGGCGGCGGTGGCGGCGCGCTGAGTCTGCAACTGGGCGTAGCTCGTGCGCAGCGCGGCGAGTTCGCGAGTGGTCTCGGTGAGGCGGTCGGCGAGACGGCGCGAGGTGTCGCCATCGGCGGCGCGATTTTCGATGGCCGAGCGGAGGGCGTCGCCCTGGGCGCGGGTGAGGGCGAGTTCCTGCTGGAGAATCTTTTTCTCGGCGCGGAGGTCGGAGTTCTCCTTCAGGAGTTTCTCGTCGCCGACGACGGTGGTGACGGGGGCCGGCAGCTTGCCCACATGGACGTAGCCGCAGCCGCTCAGCGCAAGGACCGCGAGGGGGGCGAGGTACGGACTAAGACGAGGGGAACGCATCGGCGGGGGATGAAGGAGGGAGGGGGCGGAGTGGGCAACTCTTGAAAGCGGACGGAAATTACGGACACGTGTTCAGGGAATGCGGAGGACGCGGCCGGCGATCAGGTCGCGTTCGGTGCGGAGGATGTCGCGGTTGGCGGCGAGGATTTCCGGCCAGCGGCTCGCCGCGCCGTAGTACTGCTGGGCGATCTTGGTGAGGGTGTCGCCGGCGACGATAGTGTGGGTGCGGGCGGCCGCAGATTTCGCCGGGGCGGCGGGTGCAGGTGTGGCAGTGACGGT
>JAPLTR010000538.1 GCA_026398065.1 Verrucomicrobiota bacterium
CGCCGCGCTGCTCGCGGTGCACCGCAACGTCCTCCGCGCCCGCAGCCCCGTCTCCACCGTCCTGGCGAGCGCCGTGATCGCCACTGCCTGCTCCGCTCTCGTCGGCGAGGTCCTGCGGCGCTTCGTCACATTTGCCCGCCCGCTCCAGATTTCACCTTTCGTTGCGCTGGCGCTCCTGACCCTCGGGGTGGGCATTCTTATGGTGCGACCAAGGGACAAGCTGCTCCAAATCCTCTTTTCCTCGACCGCCGCGGGCTCGCTCGCGCGACGGTTGTTCTACGGCCTCACTCTCCTGCCGGCGGTCCTGATCGGCCTGATTGTGATCGCGATGCAATATCGCGTGGTCGACCAGCGCTACGGCGTCACCCTGCTCGTGCTCTCCCTGATCTTCTCCGGACTGGTCCTCGCGTTTCTCTCGGCGGAAACCGCCGTCCTCATCGATCTGCGGCGCGAGGAGGCCGACCAGTCCCGCCTGCTGCTGACCGCCCGGCTGCAGGAACAGGCCGCGCAACTGCAGGAGACCGTGGACATCCGTACCCGCGAACTCCGCGACGCCAATACTCACCTCCGGGCCGTCGCCGAGACCAACGCCCGCCTCGCCCTGGTCGCGCATCACGCCACCAACGGCGTCATCATCACCGGTTCGGATGGCCGGGTCGAGTGGATCAACGCCGCGTACCAGCGCATGTCCGGCTACGCCCTCGACGAGCTGCGCGGCCGCAAGCCCGGTCATGTGCTGCAGGGCCCCGAGACCGATCCTGCCACCGTCACGCAGCTCCGCGAAGCCCAGCGGACCGGCACATCCTGTCATGTCGAGATCCTCAACTACGCCAAGGACCGCCGGATCTTCTGGCAGGAAATCGATCTCCAGCCCGTGCGCGATTCCGGCGGCCTCGTCACCAACTTCATCTCGATCCACACGGATGTGACGGAAAAGCGCGACTCCACCGTCCGGCTGCTCCGCCTCAATCAACGCCTCGAGCTCGCCACCCGTGCCGCCGCCATCGGCGTCTGGGAATGGGACGCCGCCACCCGCAAGACCTCGTGGGACGACCGGACCCTGGAGATCTACGGCCTGCCCCGCTCGGAGTACCACGGCAACGCCAAGGACTGGTCGTCATGCCTGCACCCGGACGACCACGATAGCGCCGTGGCCACGGTTCAGACACTGGTCAACGGGGCCGACGAGTTCGACCACACGTTCCGCATCATCCGCCGCAGTGACGGCGCGGTCCGCTACGTCCACTCCCGCGCGACCACGGAGCGCGATGCCGAGCGGCGCCTCGTCCGCATCATCGGCACCGAGCCCGACATCACCGTCGAGCGCGAGACCGCCCGCCGCACCGAGACCCTCAACGAGCGCCTCCGCCTCGCCCTGCGTTCCTCCAACTATGGCGTGTGGGAGCTCGACATCCTTTCCGACCGCCTCACGTGGGACGACCGCATGTTCGAGCTCTACGGCCTCACCCGGACCGAGTTCGACGGCTCCCGCTCCCGCTGGTTCGCCTACCTGCACCCGGATGATCGCGCCGCCATCCAGATCTACGTCCGCCGCGTGATCAATGGCGAGGTCCCGTCGTACGACACCGAGTTCCGCATCGTCCGCCCCGACGGCTCCGTCCGGCACATCGAGGCCCACGGCCACCTCCATCGCGACCACGACGGAAGCCCGGTCCGCCTCGTCGGCCTCAATCGCGACATCACCGGCGAGAAGCAGCTCGCCCAGGCGCTCGATCTCGCCGAACAACGCTGGCAGCTCGCCCTCGAGGGCTCGAACGACGGGGTGTGGGACTGGGACATGCAGTCCGGCGTCCTCTACCACGACGCCCGCTGGACCGGCATGCTCGGCTACGAGAGCGACGAGGTGCCCCAGAGTTTCAATGGCTGGCGCCAGCTCGTGCACCCCGACGACATCCTGCCCTGCGAGGCCGCCGCGCAGGAGCACTACGATGGCCGCGCGCTGTACTACCAGCACGAACACCGGATGCGCACCAAGTCCGGGGAATGGAAGTGGATTCTGGACCGCGGCAAGGTCGTCAGCCGCGCCGCCGATGGCCGCCCCCTCCGCATGGTCGGCACGCACACCGACATCACCGCCCGCAAGGAGCTGGAGGAGCGCCTCCGCCGCACTGAGGTCCTCAACGCCCAAGTCAGCCGCATCGCGCTCATCGGCGGCTGGGAGCTCAATCTCCAGACTTCGCAGCTCACCTGGGACGAAGGCACCCGCCGGCTGTACGAAGCCGAGCGGGATTTTCAGCCGACCGAGGACAATCTCGACCCGTTCTTCCCCTCCGGCGGCGCCGACATGATCCGGGCCGCGCGTACGGAGGCGACGCCGGCCTCCCCGACGTTCGAGCTGGAGCTCCCCTTCCTCACCGGCACCCAGCGGAAACTCTGGGTCCGCGTCTTCGGGCAGGTGGAATTCCGCGAGGGCCGCGCTGTTTCCGTGTACGGCGCGATCCAGGACGTGACCGCCCGGCACGAGAGCGAGGAGGCCCGCCGCGAACTCGAAGGTCAGCTCTTCCAGGCGCAGAAGATGGAAACCCTCGGCACGCTCGCCGGCGGCATCGCCCACGATTTCAACAATCTCCTCACGGGCATCATCGGCTACCACGAGCTCGCCGCCGACTCGGTCCCCGAGGACCATCCCGCCCGGGCCTGCCTCACTGAGGCGCGCAACGCCAGCCTCCGCGCCCGTGAACTCGTCGAGCAGATCCTCACCTTTGGCCGCCAGTCCGCCGGCGGGGGCCACACCCCGCTCGATGTCACCAGCATCGTGGAGGAGGCGCGCCGTTTCCTCCGCGCCACGCTCCCCGCGACCATCGTCATCGAGCACCATCTCGCCCCCTATTGTCCGCACGTGCTTGGCGATGCGACCCAGATCCATCAGGTGCTGCTCAACCTCGGATCCAACGCCGCCCACGCGATGCGCCACCACGGCGGCATCCTCACGATCGGGGTCGAGCCCACCGAGGTCACACCGGATCTCGCCCTCTCCCTCGGCGGCCCGCCCGCCGGCAGCTACGTGCGCCTGACTGTGGCGGACACGGGCCACGGCATGGACGAGGCCACGCGCCGGCGGATCTTCGATCCGTTCTTCACGACCAAGAACACCCGCGAGTGCACCGGCCTCGGTCTCGCGGTCGTGCACGGCATCGTGCGCGCCCACCGCGGCTCCATCGATGTCGAGAGTTCGCCGGGAGCCGGCACGACCTTTCACGTCTACCTCCCCGCCGCCCTTGAGGAAGGCGCCCGCCCGGATGACGATCTTGGCGGCGCGCCCCACGGGGCCGGCGAATTCATCTGTGTCGTCGATGACGAGGAGGTCGTCGCCAGCTGCACGAAGCTCGTGCTCGAGAGCAAGGGCTACCAAGCCATCGTCTACGACTCGGCCGAGCAATGCCTGGCGCAGCTGAGCAGCGCCCCCATCGGGTGCTCGCTGCTCGTCACCGACCAGACCATGCCCGGCATGCAGGGCACGGACCTCGTCGCAACGCTGCGCAAGACCAACCCACGCCTGCCCGTCGTCATCATGTCCGGCTATTTCTCGAAGATTGCGCCCCACGTGCTCGACGAACTTGGCCAGGTGGAGCTGCTCGCCAAGCCGTTCACGACCGACGAGCTCGCCCACGCCGTCCACCGCGCCCTCCACCCGAAGTGAGGCGCGGATGGGCCGCCGGCTTCAGTGCCGCCGCGGACCTGGCTCCGTGTGCACCAGCGCGCCGTGCCGTGCGGGCGTTGCCGCGGCGCAGGCCGCGACCAGCGCGTCCAGGCTCTCACCGTTGACCAGCCTGATGAGCGTGACCCGGTCGCCGGTCACCCGCACGACCAGCGTGTCGTAGTTCTCCCGGACCGCCACGGGGTCGGCGTAATCATAATTTCGATACACCCAGAGGTCCGGCCCGACGATCTCCGTCGGCAGCCCCAGGATCTCCACCAGCCGGGATTTCATCACCCCCTTGACCAGGGCGCCTCCGCCGGCGGCCGCCTCGGGCCCGGGAGCCGGAGGCGGAGCGGCGAACAGCGTGCTGCAGAGGGCGAGCAAAACGAGCGGGACGGCGGCCAGACGTGAAATCATGGTGGTGGGAAACGAAGGTTGGGACGCGACGATGGGAACGAACCGAGAACCGCCGCCCCACCCCTCGGGTTACGCGCCGCGGACGGCTTTGCGTTCATCCGCGGGAACTATGCGGCAATCCGCCGGCGACGGGCGACCAACGCACCCCGCGGGCGCGATCCGGGCTTTCACCAGCCTTAGCAGCTCCGAGTCCCCTCCCCTCAACGTGCGCTCGTGACCGGAAGCACGCACCACCCGCCCGATCCGGGGTCTGGGGCGTGAGAGAATGACGACAAGCGCCGCGGGCGCGCCCCCGGCGCATCCCTCCGCGCGAGGCGGGGCGGCGACGGTCGCATTCGACCGGCCGAAGGAGCCAAACCGACAGCGCCCCGCACCTTACCTTAGTCGAACTATGGGAAAAGCCATTCCACCTTCGGGGAGGCCGGCGGGTCGCGATTATCTTGCGCCAGCCTCGTTTCCGCGACTTGATTGCGGGTGTGGGAACTCCCCCGGATCAATCTCGAGCCGTCCCCGCCCCAGCGTCCTCCGCCCGTCCCGCCGGCAGCGACGATGAGTCACTCGCCGCACTGCGGGAGAGTCGGCGCGTGCTGGCGACGCTGCTGTCCAACCTGCCTGGCATGGCGTATCGCTGCCGCAATGACGGGTTCTGGACCATGGAGTTCGTCAGCGGGGGATGCAGCGACCTGACCGGTTATGCCCCTGACGACCTCGTGGGCAACCGGACGATCAGCTTTGAACAGATCATCCACCCCCAGGACCGGGACCGGGTGCGCGCGGAGGTGGCGACCGCGCAGCTCGACCGCGCACGTTTCGAGCTCCGCTACCGGATCACCACCCGTGGCGGTGAGGTCCGCCATGTGATGGAAAACGGCGTTTTCCTCCGGGCGGCCCACGGCGAGACCAGCCTGCTCGAAGGCTTCATCTTCGACGTGACCGGCCAGCGGCGCGCCGAGGAGGCCCTGGCCGAAAAGGAACGGACCCTGACCGCGATCCTCGACCATTCCTTTCAGTTTATCGGCCTGCTCGACACGGAAGGCCGGGTGCTCCGCGCCAATGAGACCGCCCTCCGGGCCGTCGGGGCCCGGCCCGAGCAGGTAAACGGAGAATATTTTTGGGACACCCCCTGGTGGTCCGGCTCGCCGGCGCGCCAGAACCAACTGCGGGCCGCGGTGAAACGCGCCGCCGCCGGCGGATTCGTGCGGTACGAGACCACGCATCCGGTGACCGAAGGCCGCGTGATCCACGTCGATTTCTCGCTGACGCCGGTACGCGCCGAAAACGGTCAGATCGTCGCCCTGATCCCGGAAGGCCGCGACATCACCGAGCAAAAGCAGACGGAGCGCGCCCTGCGGGAGTCCGAGGAAAAATTCGCCCGGGCGTTTCGCGCCAGTCCGGACGCCATTTCCGTATCCGACGCGGCGACCGGACTAATGCTCGACGTCAACGAGGGCTTCGAGCGCCTCTCGGGCCTCACCCGCGAGGAGGTGATCGGGCGCACCTCCCAGGAGCTGGGCCTGTGGACGGACCCGAATGCGCGCGACCGCATGGTCGCCGAGCTGCGCACCCACGGCTCGGTGCGCAACATGGAGCTGGTCGCCCGCGCCAAGGACGGCACCCTGCGCACGTTCCTGCTGTCCGCCGAGAAGGTCGTGATCGCAGCCCGCGACTGCCTGGTCATCCTGAGCCGCGACATCACCGACCAAAAGAACGCCGAACACGCTCTGCGCGAATCGGAGCAGAAATTTGCCAAGGCCTTTCGCGCGAGCCCCTACGCCCTCACCATCACCGACCTCGAGACCGGACGCTATCTCGACATCAACGCCGGGTTCGAGCGGCTGGCTGGCTACGTGCGGGAGGAAGTGATCGGCCGCACCTCGCTCGAGCTGGGCATGTGGGCCGACCCGGCCGACCGGGTAAAACTCGTCCGGGCGCTCCGCGCCGAAGGGAGCGTGCGGGGCATGGAGTTCAATTTTCAGCGGCGCGACGGTGCCCGGGTGACCGCCCAATGCAGCTGCGAGCTTATCGAGATCAACGGCCTCCAGTGCATCCTGAACGCGATCGAGGACATCACGGAGCAGCGGAAGGGCGAGGCCGCCCGGGCCGCGCTCGAGTCCCAGCTCCGGCAGGCCCAGAAGCTCGACGCCCTCGGGCAGCTCGCCGGCGGCATCGCGCACGATTTCAACAACATCCTCACCGGCGTGATCGCCTACAGTGAGCTGGCCGCCCTTGACGCCGAGAAACCGGCGGAGGTTCGCCGCCACATTGCCGAGGTGCTCAAGGCCGGCCGGCGCGCAAAGGATCTGGTGCGCCAGATCCTCGCCTTCAGCCGCCAACAGATCCAGGAGCGCAAACCGGTGACGCTGACCCCGGTCGTCCAGGAAGCGGTCAAGCTCCTGCGTTCGACCCTGCCCAAGACGATCGAGATCGAAGTGCGCACCGATCCGCTCGCGCCCGTCGTGCTGGCCGACCCGTCGCAGATCCACCAGGTGATGATGAATCTCTGCACCAACGCCGCGCACGCCATGCGCGACCGGCCGGGGCGGCTGACGATCACGCTCGACGCGGTGCAAGTCGGGGCGGCCGCGGGCCCGGCAACACCCGGCCTGCGGCCCGGACGCCACGCGCGGCTCACGATCAGGGACTCCGGACATGGCATGACCGAAGAGACCCTCCGGCACATCTTCGAACCGTTCTTCACCACCAAGCCCCCGGGCGAGGGCACCGGGCTTGGGCTCGCCGTGGTCCGGGGCATCATCGAGGACCATGACGGAGCGGTCACGGTCCAGAGCCGCCCCGGTGAAGGCAGCACCTTCCAAATCCACCTGCCGGAACACACGTCCCTCACCGTCCCGGGCGAAGCCAAACCCACGGCCATGCCCCGGGGAGCAGGCGAGCGGATCCTCCTGATTGACGACGAGAAGATGATCGTCGATTCGAGCCGGACCCTGCTGAACCACCTGGGGTACAAAGTGACGGCCTTCATCGATCCCGGGACGGCCATCACGGCTTTCCAGGCCGCACCGGCGGCATTCGACCTGGTGGTCACCGATCTCATGATGCCCCGCATCACCGGAATCGAGGTGGTCCGGCAGGTGCGCGCGATGCGGGCCAACCTGCCCGTGCTGATGGTGAGCGGCTACAGCGGCACCTGGACGCCGGAGGGACTGCGCGCCCTGGGCGTGAGCGCCTTGGTGGCGAAGCCCATGACCTCCTCCGAACTGGCCGTCGCGGTCCGGCGAACGCTGGACGGTCCGATCGACGGCGCCTTGCTCCTGCCCCCATGACACCTCCCGAGCCACCTTCCCGCGGAAGCCTGCTGTTTGCCGATGACGATCCGCTCGTACGCGACGGCGTCGCCGAGCTGCTCCGCCGCCGGGGGTTTGCCTGCACCTGCGTAGCCAGCGGGGCCGAGGCTATCGCGCAGTTGCAGCAGGCCGAGTTCGATGCCCTGATCTCCGATATCCACATGCCGGGGAACGCGGGCTTGGAGATGATCGCCGCCGTCCCGCAGATCACCGCCGGCCTGCCCGTGGTGCTATTGACCGGCCGGCCCACGGTGGAAAGCGCCGCGAAGTCGGTGCGCCTGTCCGTCACCGCCTATCTCACCAAGCCGCCGGATCTCGAAGACCTCATCCAGATCCTCGACCAGGCAATCGCCAGCTACCGGGCGTTTCGGACGATGCGGTCCAGCCGCGTCCGCTTGCGCGCATGGGAGCAGGAGCTCGAGAACATCGAGCAAACGATCCGCCGCAGTCCCTCCGAGGAAGGCGGCGGGCCGATGGCCAGCTATCTGCGCCTCACCCTGCGACAGGTCATGCTGATGCTGGCGGATCTGGAGCACGCCACGGCGGCGCTGGAGAAACCCAGCGCGTCGACCGGCCCCCTCGACCGGGTGGACCATGTCGCCGCCCTCCGCCGGACCGTGGAGGTGCTCGAGCGCACGAAGCAGAATTTCAAGAGCAAGGACCTGGCGGATCTACGTAAGCAGTTGGAACAGCTGCTGAGTCGTACCGGAGGCTGATTCTTCGGTTCAGAAAAGTGTAAAACGGCCGATTGATCCTGCTGCCAGGTCCGTAATTGCGTTGCGGACGGCTTTCTCGGGCGGGACTTTGGGCCTGTCAGTCGAAGGCGCAGCCGAATCTTTTTCCCTTTTTGAGGGGCAGACGATTCGGCTGCGCCTTTTTGCGTCCATGGGGACGTGAAAAAGCCGTCAGGCCGCCCGGTCCGGGACAACCACCGTTCAAACACTTCCTACACATGAAAAACTGGACCATCGGAAAACGCATCATCTTTGGCTTCGCGATGCTGTTGCTGACCTCGGCGGCGCTTGGCCTGTTCGCCGTCACCCGGCTGATCAATATCAGCGTGCAGTCTCACCGCATCACCGGCGACTGCCTGCCGGGGGTGTACTTTGTCGGCCAGATCGATGCGATCAACCAGGCCAACTACACCCTCACCCACCGGTGGCTGCTGCTGCCCGAGGCGGAGGAGCGCGCCGCAATCGAGTCCGAGATGAAGTCCAATTCCGACAAGCTCTCCACGCTCTATAAAAACTACGAGGTCACGATCAAGCTCCCCGAGGACCGCAAGCTGTTCGACGCGGTCATGGCCGCGCGCGGGCCCTACACCGAGACGCGCAAGGGCCTGATGGCCACGGCCAAAACCATCGACCACGCGGCCCTGATCGGGTCGTTGAAAGACAAGCTCGATCCCACCTACACCGCCTATCGGGCCACGATCCGCGCGCTGGTGGATTTCAACAAGAGCAACGGCGAGGCGGCCGGCGACGAGATCCTCGCCGCCGTGGCCAGCGCGAAAACCGGGATCTTCGTCGGACTCGCCGTGGCGCTTCTCCTCGGCGGGATCGTCGCCGTCTTCACCATCCTCAACACCAACCGCACGCTGCGGGACATCGCCCAGACCCTCGATGCCGGCTCGGCCGAACTGGCCGCGGCGGCCACCGAGGTGTCCGGCGCGAGCCAGACGCTCGCCCACGGGGCGAACGAACAGGCGGCCGCCCTGCAGCAGACCGGCGCCTCGCTCGAGGAAATCACCTCGATGACCAAACGGAACGCCGAAAACGCCGAAACCGCCAAGGGACTTTCGAACCAAACCCGCCGCGCCGCCGACACCGGGGCCAATGACATGGCGGAAATGTCGCGCGCGATGGATGCGATCAAGGCCTCCAGCGACAACATCGCCAAGATCATCAAGACCATCGACGAGATCGCGTTTCAGACCAACATCCTCGCCCTCAATGCCGCCGTCGAGGCCGCTCGCGCCGGGGAAGCCGGCCTGGGCTTTGCCGTCGTGGCCGAGGAAGTGCGCGGACTCGCCCAACGCAGCGCCGTCGCCGCCCGAGAAACGGCGGAAAAAATCGAGGACTCGATCGGCAAGAGCGCCCAGGGAGTAGCGATCAGCGGCAAGGTCGCCGCCAGCCTCAAGGAAATCCTCGAGAAAGCCCGCGGCGTCGACGACCTCGTGGCCGCGATCGCCACCTCTTCCCGGGAACAGACCCAGGGCATCGGCCAGATCAACGCGGCCGTGTCGCAGATGGACAAGGTGACCCAGACCACGGCCGCCACCGCCGAGGAAAGCGCGAGCGCTTCCGAGGAGCTGCACGCTCAATCAGACCATCTCAAGATGTCGGTCAACCAGCTCTTGAGCCTGATCGAAGGCCACGGGGCGTCGTCCGTCCAGTCGGTTCCACCCTCATCACCGAATGACGGACGGACGGCCCAATCCGCGAAGACCGAATCCCAGCCGGCGGCCCCCGCCGAGCTGACCTTCTCGTAGGCCCCGATGATGTCGGCATCGAATTCTTCGCCACCGGCCCCCGAGTCCGCAGAGCCCCCCGACCGAGACGTCCTCGTGGTCGACGACAACCCGTCGCTCAGGGCACTGCTCCTCGACTTTCTGCGGAGCCACGGGTACCGGGCCGAATCCGCCTGCGATGGCCGGCAGGCGCTCCGGCTGCTCGACCGGCACACCTTCAGGCTGGTGCTCACGGACATTTACATGCCCGAGGGCGACGGGATCGAACTCATCACGCACCTGCGCAAGGCCAACCCCAAACCACGCATCGTCGCGATGTCGGGCGACGGCTCGCCGGACCAGGACCTCGCGCTGAACACCGCCCGCCTCCTGGGGGCGCGGCACCTGTTGTACAAACCCTTTGCCCTGTCCGAACTGCTCTCGCACGTCCAAACCGTGCTCGGTAGGGTGGCATAACAAAGCCGGGCGGATCCAAAAATCCGCCCGGCAGTAAACTGGAGGCGCCGGCGGCGCCCGGAGGAATGTCCGGTACTTAGCCCTGCAGGAGCTTCAGCACGCTCTGGGGCGTCTGGTTCGCCTGGGCGAGCATCGCCGTGCCGGACTGCACGAGAATGTTGTATTTCGCGTACTGCGTCGACTCCTCGGCGACATCGACATCCCGGATACGCGAGATCGCGGACGAGAGGTTCTCGTACTCGACCTGGAGCGTCGTGGAGGCGAGTTCGAGGCGGGACTGCGCGGCGCCGAGCGTGGCGCGCTGGGTCGCCACATGCTGGATCGAATCGGTGATCTTCTGGATCGCGTTGCTGTCGGTTGACTTGAGCGTGTAGGCGCCGGCATTGTCCTGCTTAATGATGTCGAGCATCGCGCCGGTGCGCAGGTTCGACTCGGAGATCTTCATGTCCTGGCCGACCGCCTGGCCGATCGTGACGGTGAGACCGCTGGGGTTGGCGCCGAAGAGGGTGATGCCGTTGAAGGCCCCGAGCGGCGTATCCACATCGGCCGTACCGCCGATGTCGGCGGTGTCGCCGCCGATCGTCGCGCGGAGCTGGTCCTGCAGCGCGGTGAACTCCTGCTGGTACAGGTCGATGTCGCTGGAGTTCTTGGTCACGTCCTTCGCCAGGATGCCGAGCTCGCTCATGCGCGAGAGGATCTTGGTCATGCCGCTCATGAAACCGTCGGCGGTCTGGACGTAGGAGACGGCGTTCTGGACGTTGGTGGTGGCGGCCTTGACGCGCTTGCCCTGAGCATCGAGTTTTTCGGAAACAGCGAGGCCGGCGGCATCGTCGGACGGATTGACGATCTTGGAACCGGAGGAGAGGCGCGTGAGGGACCGGCCCAGCATCTCCTGACTGTGGTTCAGGTTGCGGGCGCCGGTGATGGCCTGGATGTTGGTGTTGATGACGCTCATGGGTGTGACGGAACTAACGTTGTAAAATCAGGATTTGACCTGCGCCGGAGTGGGGGCGGCGGCAGGCTTGGGCAGAAGCACCGGCAGGGAGCCGGGTTTCGGGGCACGCACGGCGGCGGCATGGTTGCTCGCGGCGATGGCGTGGAGGACTTCCTTGCGGAAGATCGCGATGTCGCGCGGCGCCTCGATGCCGATCTTGACCACATCGCCCTCGATGCGAGAGATGCGGATCTCGATGTTGTCGCCGATGACGATCGATTCGTTTACTTTGCGGGAAAGGACGAGCATGGCGGGCTCAGGTTGCGCGGGCGACCGCGGCCGCCTGCTGGTTTTCGACGAGGGCGTGGTGAGCGCTGTAACGCGAGTAGT
>JAPLTR010000627.1 GCA_026398065.1 Verrucomicrobiota bacterium
CCGAAAACCGCCTGCTCGACGACACCGCCGCCGCCGCCATCGAGGGTGCCCATCCCGGCGCCTGGCTCGTCCTCCACGTCGACGACACCGGCACGGGCATCCCCTCCGGCGTCATGACGCGCATCTGGGAGCCTTTTTTCACCACCAAGGAATCCGGCAAGGGCACCGGCCTCGGCCTCTCGACCGTCCGCGGCATCGTGGAAACCCACCACGGCTTCGTCACCGTCGAGAGCGAGGTCGGCCGTGGCACGCGGTTCCGCGTGTACCTGCCCGCCGCCGAGGGCGCGCCCGGCGAACCTTCGACCCCGGCCGCCCATGCGGTTCCCCGCGGACGCGGCGAACTGATTCTGGTCGTCGACGACGAGGTCAACATCCGCAACGTCACCACCGCCACCCTCTCCCGCCACGGCTACCGCGTCATCGCCGCGCGGGACGGGGCCGAGGCCCTCGCGCTCTTCACGCCCCGCAGCCACGAGATCGTGCTCATCATCACCGATGTCCACATGCCCCGGCTCGACGGCGCGGCGGTCGCCGGCGTCGTCCGCCGGCTCAACCCCGCCGTCAAGATCCTCGCCGCCAGCGGCCTCGGCTCCGGCGGCGCCCCCGGCGTGAGCACCCCGGCCTTCGCCGACGTGTTCCTGTCCAAACCCTTCAACGTCGAGACCCTGCTCGGCGCCATCGACGAGCTGCTGCACGCACCCAAGGGCTCCCGCCGGGCCACCGAACTCGTCGCCGTCCACTGATCGCGCCGCCCCTCCGCCGGTCGGCGTAAAACCCTCCATGACAAACGCTAATCCACTTCGTCCGGACGGAGGGACCGGGAGGTTCGCGCGAAATCCCCTGCGGGCGGGAGGGCGAATTGCAGCCGGGGCGATTTCGTTCAAAATAATTATCAACCTCATTTCTCGACACCCGCGCCGATCTCTTACCACGGTGGCAACGCTACAGCGTCACTGCCTTGATGAAAAAACTACCCTTCTGCACGCTTTGCGCCGGCGCACTTTTTGTGGTGGTCGGCACCATCGCCCTGCTGCGGCTCACCCCCCGCCCCGACCCCTTCGGCCTCCTCTTTCCCCTGCTCTGGGATCTCGCCATGGTCGGCATCGGCCTCGGCATCGTCTTCCGTTGCGAATGCGCCCGCAAGGCCGGCATCGCCTGGAGCGTCTTCTGCATCCTCGCCACCCTCGGGGTCGGCGGGGCCACGATCTTCTGGACCCTCGGCCAGCCCGGCGCGGCCCTCGGTCGCGACCGGCTCGGCTTCCTCGCGGTCACGATCGCGTTCGGCGTGCTCTTCGGCCTCTGGCAGCTCCTCGTCCTGCGCAGTCCCGCCGCCAAGGAGTGGACCGCCCCGACCCGCGAAACCGAGCGCGAACCGCGCCACACCTGACCGGACCGGCGACGGCCGCCGGTGCTGGGAAAGGTTCGGGTCCCGCCCATGGGCGTGACCTCGCCATGAACCGTCGCTTGGCGGCCGACGCCAGCGTCGCGCCGCTCGCCGCGCCATTCGCCGCCCCCCGGAGCTAGCCCCGATGCCATCGAACCTCATCACGCCCCGCCGGCTGGCATTTTTTCGGACTCGTGTCCGTTTCTGCGTAACCGCGCCTGCCCCCGCCCGTCTGGCAGACAAACCCGCCCAAGCCCCCATGTCCTTTGCCCTCCGCGCCCTCGTGGCCGCCGCCGCCCTCGCCGTCCCGGCGCTCACCGCCGCCATCATCGGCACCAACGTCCCCGCGGCACCCCTCACCGCCGACCGCCTCGCCTCGCTCCCCGCCGACCAGCGCCCCGCGTGGCAGGCCTACCTCGAGCGTTCGGAAAAGCTCCGCGCCGCCGACGAGGCCTTCTACGCCGCCGAGCTGAAGGCCGCCGGCCTCTCCGCGCCGCTCGTCCCGCCGAAGGGCCGCGGCCTCAACCTCAATCGGCCCGCCGCCTGGTGGTCCGGCCCGGAGGCCGCCCGCATCGCCGACCACGTCGTCTCGTTTCAAACGCCGGCCGGCGGGTGGAACAAGAACACGGACTGGACCGTCGCCCCGCGCCGCCCCGGCGAACGCTCCGGCCTCGAGGCGGGCTACGTCGGCACCATCCCACCATCACCGAGCTCGCGTTCCTCGCCAAGACGCTCACCGCCGCCCCCGCCGCCGCGCAGGCCGCGGCGTGGCGGGCGTCGTTCACGCGCGGTATCGAATATCTCCTTACGGCGCAGTACCCCAACGGCGGCTGGCCCCAGGTCTACCCGCTCGAGGGCGGCTACCACGACGCCGTCACCTTCAACGACGGCGCCATCGCCAACGTCATCGGCCTCCTGCACCAGGTCGCCGCCGGGCGCGACGAGTACGCCTTCGTCCCCGCCCCGCTCCGCGCGCGCGCCGCCGCCAGCGCCCGGCGCGGGCTCGACTGCATCGTCGCCAGCCAGATCACGGTCAAGGGCCGCCACACCGTCTGGTGCCAGCAGTACGACATGCTCACCCTCGCGCCCGTCGGCGCCCGCAACTACGAGATGCCGTCGCAGGCCGCCGGCGAGAGCGCGGGCATCGTGCGCTTCCTCATGGAACTCCCCGACCCGGACGCGAAGGTCGTCGCCGCCGTGCACGCCGCCGCCGCGTGGTTTCAAAAGACGCCCCTGCGCGACGTCGCCTTCAAGTACGCGCCCGATGGCTCCGGCCGCGCGCTGCTCCCCTCCCCGGGCGCGGGCCCGCTCTGGCCGCGCTACTCCGAGATCGGCACCGACCGGCCGCTCTTCGGCGACCGCGACCTCACCATCCACGACACCGTCAGCGAAATCTCCAAGGAGCGCCGCAACGGCTACGCGTGGTTCGGCGACGGCCCCAAGCGCACCCTCGACCACTACGCCAAGTGGGCCCGGGGCCACCCCCCCC
>JAPLTR010000344.1 GCA_026398065.1 Verrucomicrobiota bacterium
CCGCCGAAGAACTCAACAGCCAGGCCATCTCCCTGCAGCAGGCCGTCGTCGCCCTGCAGACGCTCACCGGCGTCCGCGCCGCCGCGTCCCGGGCGCCGGCCCGCCCGCCCGCGCCCCCGTCCAAGGCCGCGAAACCCGCCGCCCCGCTCGCCCGGAAACCGGCCGGCGCCCAGCCGAAGGGCGAGACGCCGGCCTCGGACATTGCCGCCCCCGACGCCTTCTTTGCGGAGAACCCGTAAGGCCTCCGGCCGGCCGGTGGCGAAATGGCGCAGCCCCGTTCAAGGCTTTCGGTCTGCAGGGTCCGGTCCGGCGCAGCCGGTGACGGAGCCGGCGCGAACCCCCGCTCCGGGCATGTGATAATGGGGGGCGACGGGCGCGATACCGCGCCCTCCCTCAGCGCGGATTGTCCTTCCACAGCGCCCGGCAGTAAAATCCGTCGCCAAACGAAAGGGCCCGTGGACAGCGATGGCCCGGGGCGGTGGGCTGGCACTCGGCAAACATGGTCGCCGGGTCGATGATGGTCAGCTGGCAGGCGGTTCCTAGCGGGCAGCCCGCCCGCGCATCGCCGAGCGGGTTGAGGGAAGGACCGGGAGGGGGTGTCTCCAAATTCACTTTTTTTATTTGTAGACTATAAATGACGAAGTCCAGTCCCAAGCCATGGTCGTACCAAGACTATAGCAAGCCTTTTACAAGATCATACTGCGATCATCAGGAGGGACTTTGCTTGTTCGGGCAATTTGGTGCACCGTAGTCGCTTGTACCCCCGCCGCCGCAACAAACGCCTTCCCGTCAAACTCACCCTGGACCCCACGGTCCGCGCCGAGGCCGCGCTGCGGCCCGAGGTGAGTGCCCGCGGCCTGTCGGCGCTGGTGGAGCGGCTGCTCCGCGAGGAGATTGTCCGCCGCAAGCTCCCCTCCGCCGCCGGACGGTGACCGCGCGCGGGGCGCGGACGGCGGTCGGACCGGGGCCGGCGCCGGGAGGGAATGACCGGGGGGAGATTCCGGCGGCGATCTTTTGTATTAAATATATGGATACGAAACGCCGGCCGGCGCCGCCCGGCGGGGAGGGCCGCGGTGTCGGCCTCAAGCAGGGCCGACGGGGGACGGGACGAAAACCGGTCAGCCGTCGATCCGCGGGGTCTGCCTGCGGTCGGCGCAGCGGTCGGGGGCCGAGAGGATCGCGAGGCTCGTCGCCGCGCAGACTAGCAGCAGGGTGAACCTCGTGCCGTGGTGCGGGGTGCCGCGGCCGAGGATCGTCTCGGCGATCAGCAGGGCGGCCCAGAGAATCGAGATCGCGATGAGTTTGGTTTTCATGGGACGGGAGGGAGCGGTGGGTGGGGGAGCGGAGCGGCGGGCAGGCTGGCGCCGGGGCCGCCCGCTGTCGCGCCCCCTTGGGCGAGCGGTCGCCCCGCCGGGATGAATGGTCGGGGGCGCCCGTGGCCGGGCGTGCTTCAGCGCAGGAGGCTGGCGCAGGTCTGCCAGACGGGAATCGCGATGAGCAGCAGCAGCGCGCCATAGTTTCCGCGCGCGGCGAGTCGGAGCCCACGATCCGCCCGCTTTTCCGCCGTGGTCAAACCCCAGCGCGAAAGGGCCGATCCCGCGAGCGCCAGGCCGGTGGCGCCGAGGTAGCAGAAGATCCCCAGTTCCGCGATCGCCGGGGCCGCCCCGCCGGCACCCCGCCGCGGAGTCAGGACGAGGATCGCCAGGAGGAGCAGCCAGGCCCCCAACGCCATCAGCGCCGCCAGCGCCTTCACCCATTCGGGAGTCTGGTGGTCAGGGGCGCCAGGCGACTCGCAGGGCTCGGGGTTCACGTTCTTTTCCAGACGTGGCGCTCAGCCGCGGCCGGGAGCGAGCATGTTTGGCCGGCGACTGGTTGGGGCCTTCTTCACTGGTCGGCGGAGAAGAGCACATGGCGTCCGGCGGCCGCTGCGCGCTGATAAAACGCGACCACGCCAGTCAGCCATTCCCAGGTATACTCAAAATCCTCGGCGTTCTTCGGGCACCCATAGGCCTTCGCATCCATCGCATCGTATTTCTTCTGAAACTCGTCCTTCGAAAGCTTCGCCAGGGCCGATGCCACCTCCACGACTTCTTGCGGGGTCTTCAGGGACATGATGTAGTCCCCTTTGGCATAAATGGGGTCGCCCCCGATCACGGCCAATCGGAGTGGATGTGGTCCGTCATAATAACTCAACTGGCCGTCGCTCAACGACCGATGCATGGCGTCCCATGCTTTGTCCGACTGGGCAATGAACTCTTCGTGGTCGGAAAAATAAGTCTCTTCGATCTCGCACTGAAGGTAGTCGAGGCGCTCGGAATCGTCCTCGAACGACTTGAGCCGGTTGGCTTCGGATTCGGTCAGGGCAAAATGGACGCCGAGGCAGGACATGGGATTGAGTCTTTCTTTGCCCAACGTTTAGATCAGCCACGCGCGGAGCGCGTTGGCGGCAGCGACGGGTGATTCTGCTTCTTCTGTTTTACGAGCACACTCAACCCTTGATTTCGCTGATCTGCACCACTGGCTCAATCGACGTATACTTACGGATGTCCGTCATGATCTCTTGAGCGTGCGGATCGAAGGCCGCTTGAAAGGCAGGCACGGAGTCAAACACGAAACTAGCGATCGCAACGTAGGGGGCTGGCGCGCCTGGAGCAGCGCCGCCGATACCTTGCTCGACGCTCGTGGTCTTTGCGGCCGTTCCAAACTTTCGGCTCACCATCGGCATATGTGTGCTTAAATAATACGACCAGTCGAAACGGGCGCCTTCTTGGTGGGGGTAGAGAACGCTAACGCGAATCATAGGTTTCTTTTGTTGATGGTTGAATCTGAAAATTTTCGCCGATCAGTGTTATTCGCCCATACTCAGTGTGGCAATGCCGGACTCAGACCTGCCGAGGTGTTTACGGGGGCAGAGCGCACTGTCGTATAACAAGTCATCGTTTGAATTTTTCGTGGCGGTGCACGCAACGCGGCGGGCGGCGTGGGTGGGGGGACTCGGCGTGGGTGGAGAAACCCGGGGAAAGCCGTACTCCGAGTGTGGCTTTCGCTGGTGAGCGATTTGGAAGCCGGCGGGCGGTGTAGTCGGTCGAAGGGTGTGAACCCGCGCTTTTGCGTGCAATTTTGTGGAATGGAGGGAATGGAAGGAATGGACGGGGTGACGGGCGGGGCGGAAAGCGATAGGATGCGGGGATGACGCAGCCAATTTCCTCTCTGCTGACACAGGCACGCCCGGGCGTGGCCGGGGTTTTATCCGCGGCCTTCGGCGGCATCCGCGGGCGGATCGGGATGTTCGGCGGGGCCGGACTTTTTACAGGAGGAAACAGAGAGCACGGAGGCGCGGGCGGGCGAGGGCTCGGCTCTGTGGCCTCCGTTTCCTCCTGTAAAGTTTCCGCATTTCGTACGCCCCGGAGGTGCGTCCCTACCGGACCCTGCCTTTTGTTCAGTTCAAACCAACGTATCCTAAACTCAACTACCTACTACCATGACCCGCACCGGCAAGATCGCCCGCCTTCCGCGCGCCCTGCGCGACACCCTCAACCGCCGGCTCCTCGAGGGGGAGCCCGGCCCGCGCCTGCTCGCGTGGCTCAACAAGCAGCCGGAAACCAAGGCGGTCCTCGCCGAGGATTTTGACGGGCGGGCGGTCACCGCCCAGAACCTGTCGGAGTGGCGCCTCGGCGGGTTTGGCGACTGGTGCCGGGAGCAGACGGCGCTGGAGGCCGTGGGCCGCACGCTGGAGGAGGGGAGCGACTTCGAGGCGCTCGCCGGCCACGGGCTGCTCCCGGACCGGTTCGCGCCGGTCGCGGCGGTGGCGCTGAACGGGCAGTTGCGCGCGGTGGGCCTGATGGAAGAGGGGCCGGAGAAGGTGCGGGCCACGCTGGCGGTGGTGGCGGGGCTGGTGCGGCTGCGGGCGAGCGACCG
>JAPLTR010000967.1 GCA_026398065.1 Verrucomicrobiota bacterium
GGCCGCGATCGGGGAACTGGATACGGTGCGGCGCTCGTTTGCCTACGGCACCGACGGCGCGGTGGTGAAGCTCGACGACCTGGGGCAGCAGCGCACGGCGGGCGAGACCGCCAAGGCGCCGCGCTGGGCCATCGCCTACAAGTACAAGCCCGACACCGCGCGCACGCGGCTGAAGGCGATCACGATCCAGGTGGGCAAGACGGGCGTGCTGAGCCCGGTGGCGGAGCTGGAGCCGGTGTTGCTCGCGGGCAGCACGATCGCGCGCGCGACGCTGCACAACGAGGACGAGATCCGGCGGAAGGACATCCGCGTGGGCGACCTGGTGGAGATCGAGAAGGCGGGCGAGGTGATCCCCGCGGTGCTGCGGTCGTTTCCGGAGGAGCGCGTGGCCGGCGCGGCGGAGTTCGATCTCTGCGCGGCGGTCGGCGGAAAGTGCCCGGTGTGCGGCGGGCGCATCGCGCGCGTGGAGGTGGCCAACGAGGAGGCGCAGGGCGTGGCGTGGAAGTGCCAGAACTACGACTGCCGCGCACAGCGGGCGGGGCGGCTGGGCTTTTTCTGCAGCCGGCGCGCGCTGGCGATCGACGGCCTCGGCGAGGTCGTCGCGGCGAAGCTGGTGGAGTTGGAGCTGGTGAAGGATCCGCCGGACGTTTACGACGTGACGCTGGAGACCCTGGCGACGCTCAATCTCGGCACGGCGGAGGAGCCGCGGAACTTCGGGGAGAATAACGCGACGAAGCTCGTGTCGGCCCCCGATGAGGCACGGGCGCTGCCGAAGGAGGACTCGCCGCTGCTGCGCGCGGTGCTCAAGAAGGCGGAACTGGAGGAGCGAAAGGAGCTGGAGTCGCCCAACTCGAAGAAAAATCCGGCTACCACGGACGAGGAGAAGGCGCGGCGCAAGGAGCTGCGCAAGCAACTCGACGCAGAGATCGCGGCGCTCGATGCAGGGACACTCGCGGGAGTGCCTTCGGATATCGGGCCGGCGGTGGCGGAGAGCGTGGTGGACTTTTTCGCGAGCGCGCCGGGCCAGCGGCTGCTGAAGAAGCTGGCTGCGCTGGGCATCGATCCGCAGGGCACGGTGGTGGCCGCGGGCCGGTTCACCGGGAAGACGTTTGTATTGACGGGGACACTACCGACCCTGAAGCGCGAGGAGGCCGAGCAGAAGATCCTCGCGGCGGGCGGCAAGGTGAGCGGCAGCGTGAGCAAGAAGACGAGCTTCGTGCTCGCGGGGGCGGACGCGGGCTCGAAGCTGGACAAGGCGCAGTCGCTCGGCGTGGCGGTGATTGATGAGGCCGCGTTCCTCCAGATGCTCGGGTGAAGATGGGGCGGACTGAGTCCGCCCAACCTTAGAATCCGCGTTTCTGGAGCTGCGCGCTGAGCTCCTGCATGAAGGCCTGGGCGTCGGCGGGCGACGGGCGGTAGCCGGGCTGGCTGATCTCGGTGAAGCCGGGGCGGTACTGCTGGTCGATGATCCACTTGCCCGTGACGCCGTCGCTGAAGGTCACGGTGCCGGCGGCGAGGGCGCCGGGGATGAGCGTGACCTTGTCCACCTAGACGGTGACGGTGCTGGGGCCGGCGGCGGGAAGCTCCTCGAGGTCGTCCTCGGGGGGAAGCGCGTCGGCGTCCTCCGTGGCAGCGTCCTCGGCGTCGGGCTGGAGATCGGTGGCGCCGGGGGCGGGCCGGGCCCTGGCCTTGGCGGTGGGTTTCTCGGCGGCGGTGGGGGCGGGCGTCTTGCTCACGTCGCTGGTGTCGACCTTGGGCGCGGGGTCCTTCAGCGCGAGGTTGAGATCGTCGACGAGGAAGCGCACGTCGCGATACGTCATCGTGATCTTGAACTGCTCGAGGAGTTTTTTCTGCACCGCGGAAAGGTTGTCGCCGGCGGCGACCCAGGAGGAGACAGCGGCTTTTTGCTCGGGAGTGAGGGACATGGGAAAAGTGTGGGACAACAAAACGGGCTTGGCAACTGGTGCCAAGCCCGGAGGAAAGGAGGGAACGGCCGGCGGCGGCGCTATTTCGAGAGCTGGGTCTTGAGGAACTCGACGCTGCTGCGGGTCGAGGCGTCCTGTTCGCACATGTTGTCGACCGCCTTGCAGGCGTGGATGACGGTGCCGTGGTCGCGGCCGCCGAAGGCGTCGCCGATCTCCTGGAGCGAGTGCTTCGTGAGGACGCGGGCGAGGTACATCGCGATCTGGCGCGGGATGGCGATGTTGTTGGGGCGGCGCTTGCTGGTCATGTCGCTGTGGCGGATCTGGAAGTGGTCGGCCACGCGCTTCTGGATCGTCTCGATGGTGAGGATCGTCTGCGCCTGCTCCATGAGCACGTCGTGGAGGAGCTTCTCCGCGGTCGCGACGTCCATCGGCCGGCTGGTGAGCGCGGTGTAGCTGGCGACCTTGATCAGCGCGCCCTCGAGGCGGCGGATGTTCTTCGTGATGTTGGTCGCGATGAAATTGAGGACGGCGTCCGTGAGGTTGCACTTCAGGCTGGCGGCCTTGGTGCGGAGGATGGCCTGCCGGGTCTCGAGGTCGGGGGCCTGGATGTCGGCGGGGAGGCCCCATTCGAAGCGGGACACAAGACGGGCCTCGAGCTTCTGGATCTCGCTGTCGCGGCGGTCGCTGGAGAGGATGATCTGTTTGCCGGACTCGAAGAGGTCGTTGAAGGTGTGGAAGAACTCCTCCTGGATGCGCTCCTTGCCGGCGAGGAACTGGATGTCGTCGATCAGGAGGACGTCGACGTGGCGGTAGCGCTGGCGGAACTTGGTGACGGAGTTTTCCTGGAGGGCCTGGATGTACTCGTTGGTGAACTTCTCGGTCGAGAGGTAGGCGACGCGGGCCTCGGGGTTGGCGCGCAGCACGGCGTGCCCGATGGCGTGCATCAGGTGGGTTTTGCCGAGGCCGGTGTCGCCGTAGAGGAAGAGGGGGTTGTAGGCCTGGCCGGGCGCCTGCGAAACGGCGAGGGCGGCGGCGTGCGCCATCTGGTTGTTCGAACCGACGACAAAGGTCTCGAAGGTGTTGCGGGGATTGAGTGTGCCGGTGGTCGGGCCGCGTTCGTCGTAGCGGGCGCCCTTGCGACCGGCGGCGACGCGGCCCTTGGGGGCGGCAGGTTCGGCGGCGGGCTTGGAATGATTGCCGGCGGCGGCGCCGGGCAGGCGGTTCTTGGATTCGGTCTTGAGCGAGACGGTGACCATGCGGCCGGCCGTGAGGCGGAGGCGCTGGGTGATGAGGTCGAGGTAGTTGTCGTGGATCCAGATCGCCGCGAAGTCGTTGGGCACGCCGAGCGTCATCGAGTCCTCCGTGGTTTCAAGGCACACGACGGGTTCGAACCACATCTGGAAAACATCTTCCGGGAAGAGCGACTTAAAGTCGCATTTCACGGTTTCCCAGAGGCTGGGAGGGAGGGACAAAGAAGGCATGAGAGCGGGCGGGAAGGCGGAATTATTCACACTGGGCCACCGAACGCCTTCCGACATGTCGAAATCTGCCTCATCTGCGTCTCAACGCTACAACGAAAGTGATGATCGGCCACAGGGTGAAAAAGGATGAAAAATGACGGATTATAAACAACTGGTGGCCAAGCGCTAGCGGTGCTGTTGCCGCGCGATCTGCGCGATGGGGCTAAAGTGACATGGGAAAGAACGAACGGACGACAGAAGAGAACTGAACGAGGGCGCAGTAACTGTGAACCCAAAAAGCATTTCAAGGCGAAGTTTCCGACAAGTTACTCACAGTGGTTCTGGGCATAACTTTCTCGCTTTTTTCGTTGCCACGATTTGCCGGACTTAGGCGACGGAAAAAGGGGGGCCGGAACGTGTAGGGGGGGCGGTGTTACACGGCCCCGGAGGAGGCTTGGAAAGCCGTTTCGCCGGTGGCGGTTTGGTTACGGTTGGGTGACGGCGTCTGCGTTTCTGAATACGCACCTGCGGTGCGGAGCCGCGAAAAGGACGGGAATTGTCAGGCTGGAGCGAGCTCCGGTTCGATCCACTTACCATGTTCCTTGATGAGGGCGATAAGCCGGGCATCCGCCTCCGCCTGGGGGATGTTGTACTGGACGCAGTTCTTCCCGACGTAGAGGTTGATCTTGCCGGGGGCGCCGCCGACGTAGCCGAAATCGGCATCGGCCATTTCGCCGGGGCCGTTCACGATGCAGCCCATGATGGCGAGCTTCACGCCCTTGAGATGTCCGGTCTGGGCGCGGATGCGCTGGGTGGTCGTCTGGAGATCGAAGAGCGTGCGGCCGCAGCTCGGGCAGGCGACGAACTCGGTCTTCGAGATGCGCGCGCCGGCGCCCTGGAGGACGTTGTAGGCGAGCTTCGTCGCCCGCGTGACGTCGGCCTCGGTCTCGATGCTGACGATATCGCCCACGCCGTCGCAGAGGAGGCCGCCCGTCAGGAAGGAGGCCTCGAGGAGCTTGGAGAGAAAACTGTGGTCGCCGCGCACGGCCGTGGCGGAGGTGTTGCGAATCCAGATCGGAGCGCGCGACCCGGCGGTGCGGAGTGTCTCGGTGAGCTGGCGATACGCGCCCGTGGCATGCGCCGAAGGGGAGGCGCCGGGCGCAGAGAACGGAGCGCTGAGCGAAATGAGGAGGTGCTCGTCGCCGAGGGAGCGGAGCGTTGGTGCAAGGGCGGCGGCGGCGGAAGGCGTGAGTTCGGCGGCGAGGAAGTGGCGGTGACGGCGAACCTGGTCGGCGAAGGCGCGGAGGCTGTCATCGTCACCCGCGTCGAAGCGGCGGACGAGGAGGAGGCGACCGCGGCTCAGGGCGAGGAGCGGTTGCAGGAGGTCGGGGGTGAGCGCGGGAGCGAGCTCGAGCGCGAGGAAGGCGACGGGCAGCGGCGTGCTCGCGGCGACTTCGCAGAGGGCGGCGAGGTCGCCGGCGCTGGTGAGGGGAACGAGGAGGCCCTCCGGGGGAGTGTCCTTGAGTTTTGGAGACGCGAGGTCGCGCGCGGCCGCGGGGATGGCGGCGACCGACGGGACGCGCACGATGACGCGCGGCGGCTGCTCGGGGCCGACGACACACGCGTCGGAGAAGGCGAGCGTGGCGGTCTCGCGTTTTGCGAAGTGGTACGGGTCGATCGAATCGCGGGGCGCGGCGCTGGGGGCAGAAGATCGAAGGTCGGAGTCCGGGTGCCAGAGGCTCATCGCCTTGTCGGCGATCGCGCGCGCCACGGGAATCTCATAGACGCTGTCCTCGGTCAAAGACACGCGGATCGTGTCACCCAATCCGTCGAGGAGGAGGGAGCCGATACCGATCGCCCCCTTGATCCGGCCA
>JAPLTR010000785.1 GCA_026398065.1 Verrucomicrobiota bacterium
TGTGCGGGAGGCGCATCCCGAGGATTTCGTAGTAGTTTTCCTCGAGGCCGGTCCGCTCCTCGACGACCTCGGGCGTCCACTCGCGGAGAGAGACGACCATGTCGATGCGTTTTTCGAGACGGACGCATTTCACGCCGAACATCTCGCCGACGTTGATGATGCCGATGCCGCGGCACTCCATATAGCCGCGGTTGAGCGGGCGGGAGGAGGCCATGAGCTCGCGCTCGTCGAGGAGCTTGATGACGGTGAGGTCGTCGGCGACGAGGGAGTGGCCGCGCTCGATCAGGGCGAGGGCGCACTCGGATTTGCCGATGCCGGAATCGCCGCGGAGCATCACGCCGACGCCCTTCACGTCGAGGGTGGTGGCGTGCTCGGTGCTGCTGGGGGCGAACTCGTTGTCGATGCAGAGGGTGGCGAGGTTCACGAAATTCATCGTGATCATCGGCGTGCGGAAGAGCGGCAGGCGCATTTCCGTCGCGACGGCGAGCATCGGATGCGTGGGGATGTAGTTGCGGGTGAGGATGAGGCAGGGGATGCCCTTCTTCACCATCTGCTGGAAGATGAGGATCTGGTCGCGCTGCGAAAGGGTCTTGAGGTAGGTCATCTCGGCGGCGCCGAGGACCTGGATGCGTTTGTTCGCGAAATATTTGAAGAACCCGGTGAGCGCGAGGGCGGGGCGGTTGATGCTGCCCTCATGGATGAGGCGGTGCATCCCGGCGTCGCCGGTGACGGTCTCCAGCTGGAGCTTCGTGCGGTATTTCTCGAAAAAGTGGGCGACCGTGAGGCCGTGGATGGCTTTGGGCATGGGGGAAGAGCGGAAGGCGGAAGGCGGCGGGCTTTTGGCAAAATGCGTCAAGCCGGAGAGAGCGGAGGAGGGCGACGGTAGGCGCCCCGCCCCTGAGCTTAAAGCCTAAAGCTTGCGGCCAAAAGCGCCGGCCTGACGGCTACAGGTCGAAGTTTTCTCCGAGGTAGAACTTCCGCGCCTGCTCGTCCTTGATGAGGAACTCGCCGGTGCCCTCGCTGAGGACCTTGCCCTTGTGGATCAGGTAGGCGCGGTCGACGATGCGGAGAGTCTCGCGGACGTTGTGGTCGGTGACGACGACGCCGATGCCGCGGGACTTGAGCTGGAGAATGATCTTCTGCACCTCGGCGACCGAGATGGGATCGATGGCGGCGAAGGGCTCGTCCATCAGGAGGAATTTCGGGCGCGTCACGAGGGCGCGGGCGATCTCGAGGCGACGGCGCTCGCCGCCGGAGAGGGTGTAGGCCTTTTGTTTCGCGACGTGGGTGAGCGAGAGTTCGGTGAGATGCTCCTCGACTCGCGCGGCGCGCTCGCGGCGCGGGACGCCCGCGACCTCGACGATGGCGAGGATGTTTTCCTCGACGGTGAGCTTGCGGAAAACCGAGGCCTCCTGCGGGAGGTAGCCGATGCCGTGGCGCGCGCGCTCGTGCATGCGGAGCGCGGTGATGTCCGCGGCGTCGAGGGTGACGCGGCCGGCCGTGGCCGGGATGAGGCCGACGATCATGTAGAACGTCGTGGTCTTGCCCGCGCCGTTGGGACCGAGGAGGCCGACGACCTCGCCGGCGCGGAAATTGACGCTCACGCCGTCGACGACGGTGCGGGTGCCGAAGGTTTTGACCAAGCCCTCGGTCTTGATCTCGGAGGTGGACACGGCGGTGGCGGTCATTTCGGGGCGGCGGGCAGGGGCGCGATCTGCGGGAAGGCGGGAGCAGGGGCGGGCGGACTCTCGGCGGGAGCGGCGGTGCCGGCGGGCGGGGTGGCGGCGGGCGTGGCCTTGCTTTTGCCCACTCCGAGGTCCTTCAGTTCCGGGAGGACGAAGCGAGGCTTTTGGACGACGATGCGCTGCTCGCCGCGGAAAAAAACCAGCTCGGGCCCGGTGCCGGTCTGGCGTCCGTCCTTGCTGCGGACGGTCGCGGGGTCGCCGGTGAGGATGACCTTGTCTTCGCCGGGCAGCACCACCGCGCGGTCGCAGAGGGCTTCGCGCTCGGCCTGGATGAGACGGACGTGGCCGGTGGCGACGAGGGACTTGAAGTTTTCCTGTTTGCCCAGCGTGGCCTTGGGGTCGCCGGTGCGTTTGGCGACGACCACGAGGCTGTCGCAGGTGAGCCTGAGGTTGGTGGCGGTGACGACGACCTGGTCGCGGAAGGTGAAGGTCGTCTCGGTGGCGCTGCTGACCATCTCGGCGGGGCCGGCGCTCTCGATGACGGTGGGGATAGGCGTGATGACGGGCTCGGCGGGCGTGGCCGCCCGCAGGGAAAGGACGGGGAGACAGGCTCCGGCGAGGAGCAGGAGGGCGGCGCGGGCGGGCTTCATTTCAGGATGTCGTTCAACTGGGCGGTGAAAACTACGCGGACGTTGCGGGCGAGGGAAACCGTCTTGGTGTCGTGGAGGTACACCCAGCCCTCGCCGGTGACCTCGATGTCGTCGCGGATGAGGCGGACGGATTTTTCGCCGGTGGCGCGTTTTTCCTTGGCGAAAAAGCTCGCGGAGGGACTGAGCAGGAGGGTCTCGACGCGGGCGGCGGCGTCGCCGGAAAATACGGTGATGTTGAGATCGGTGACGTCGACGCGGGCGGTGCCGACGGGGCGGACCTCGGAGCCGCGGAGGGTCATCGTGCGGAAGCCCTCCTTGGGAGAGAAGAGGGGGAGCACCCAGTTTTTTGCCGGCGCGGCGGTCTCCGAGGTGCCACTGGTGGCCGCCGCAGGGCGGGCGGCCTGTGGCGTCTGCGCGAGACCGCCCGGCACGCCAAGCCCGAGGGCGAGGAGGGCGGCGGCCGGAGCGAAGCGAAAGACGGGGCGGTTCACGTGGAGGCGCGCTAGACCCGTGCGGCGAGAATGTGTTCGCAGATTTCTCGCACGGCGCCCAAACCGGCCGGGCGGACCGGGACATAGTCGGCCGCGGTTAGCGCGGCCGGCATCGAGCCGGACGGTGCGACGCCGACGCCGGCCCAGGCGATGGCGGAGGCATCAATGTCGTCGTCCCCCATGTAAACACACTGCGCGGCGGTGAAGCCGAGGGTGGCGGCGAGTTCCTGCAGGACGACGAGCTTGTCGGTGCGGCCCTGGATCACGTGGGGGATTTTTAACTCGGTGGCGCGGGCGGTTGTCGCGCCCGAGGCGCGGCCGCTGATCCAGGCGACGGCGACGCCGGCCCTGTGCAGGCGCACGAGTCCCATGCCGTCGAGGATGGAGAACGACTTGGTCTCGGTGCCGTCGGAGGAGATCTGCACGGTGCCGTCGGTGAGGACGCCGTCGACGTCCATGGCGAAGAGGCGGATGCGGGCCCACGCGGAGCGGGGGACGGCTGGGTTCGTTTTCGGACGGACCGGCGGTTTCATGGGTGCGGGGCGGGGAGGCTCAACCGAGCCACGCCGCGATGCGGTCGATGATCTTTTCCTTGGTCGGGCGGAAGGCCTGTTCGAGCTCGGGGGCGAAGGGCACGGGAAGGTCAAGCGAGGCGATGCGCAGCGGAGCGGCCTTGAACGAGGCGAAGTGCTTTTCGGTCAGGCGGGCGACGAGTTCGGCGCCGAAGCCGTGCGTGCGCCGGCCCTCGTGCAACACAATGAGGCGGCCCGTGCGCGCGAGGGAGGCCTCGATGGCGTCGAGTTTCAACGGCGAGAGCGCGCGGAGGTCGAAGAGGTCGAAGGTCTTTTCGTATTCGGCGGCGAAATACGCGCAGGCCTCGTCGGCGAGCGCGACCATCTCGCCATAGGTGACGAAGGTGGCGTCCTCGCCGTGGCGGAGCAGGCGGGGCGTCCAGACCTCGCGGTAGTTGGGATCCCAGACGACGGGTGCGCGGCCGCGGCGGTAGAGGGCCTTGTGCTCGAAGAGGACCACGGGATTGTCGTCCTCGTAGGCGGCGAGGAGGGCGTTGAACGCGTCCTGCGGCGTACTCGGGTAGAGGGCCTTGAGCCCGGGCATCGAGAGCAGAAACGAGTCGAGCTCCTGCGAGTGGAAGGAGCCGAAGGTGAGGCCGCCGCCGGTGGGGAGGCGGAAGACGACGGGGACCTTCGCACCGGAGCGGAAGTGGTAGGTCGCGGCGTTGAGGGCGATCTGGGTCGCGGCCTCGGTGACGAAGTCGGAGAACTGAAACTCCTCGATCGGGCGGTGGCCGTTGAGGGCGAGTCCGACGGCGTAGCCGGTGCAGGAACTCTCGGCGAGCGGGGTGTTGAAGACGCGCGGGCGGCCGAAGTCGGCGAGGAGGCCCTCGGTGACCTTGAACGCGCCACCGTAGGTGCCGATGTCCTGGCCGAGCACGAGCGACTCGGGGCGCTCGGTGAGGATCTTGCGCAGCGCGAGGTTGAGGGCCTGCGCGAGGTTGAGCTGCGCCGGCGCGGCCGGCTCGGGCTTCCATGGGAGGGCCGGGGCCGGTGGGGCGAAGAGATCGGCCTCCATCGCGGCGACGTCGCCGGAGGGGCGCGGCGTGGCGAGGGAAATTTTCACGCAGGCCTCGAGGAAGGCGGAGAGCTCGGCGTCGGCAGCGTCGACCGCGGGGGCGCCGAGACTTGCGACGAGTTGCGCGCGGAGCTTCGGCAGCGGGTCGCGGGCGTAGAAGCCCTCGCTCTCTCCCGGCTTCAGGTAGTCACAGGTATCATACGCCGCGTGGCCGCGGAGGCGGAGCGTGTGGGCCTCGATGAGCAGCGGCCGGGAGGTCGTGCGGACCTTTTCGATGGCGGCGGCAAGCGTGCGGGCGGTTGTTGCGACATCGACCGTGGCGTCGAGCGAGAAGCCCTCGATGCCGTAGCCGGCGGCGCGCTGCCACAGCTCGGTGCCGGCGGAAAACTGTTCCGAGACGGGCGTCGAGTAGGCGTAGCGGTTGTTTTCGATCACGAACAGAACGGGCAGGGACAGAAGCGACGCGAGGTTGAGCGTCTCATGGATGTCGCCGGTGCTCGACGAGCCGTCGCCGAAAAACGTGAAACCGACGGCGGGTCGCCCAAGACGGCGCTGCGAATCGGTGGCGCCCACAACGTTGGAAAGCATCGCGCCGAGATGGCTGATCATCGGCAGCGAACGCGCGGCGGGATCGCCGTGGTGGATGTTGCCCTCGCGGGCCTTGGTGGGGCTGCCGGCGTTGGCGAAATACTGGTTGAGGTGGTCGCAGAGGTGGCCGCTCCAGACAAGGTGGCCGCCAAAGCCGCGGTGCGTGAAGGAGATCACGTCGGTGGCCTTGTCGGCGAGGAGGGCGAGGGGAACAATGAGCCCCTCGTTGCCCTGGCCGCCGGTGACCGTGCCCTTGATCAGCCCCTGGCGGAAGAGGTCGAGGATGCGGTTGTCCGCACTGCGCGCGAGCTGCATCCAAGCGTAGATGCGGAGGAGGGCGGTGGAGGAGCGGGTCTCGAGCTCCGGGGCGAGCAGGGTGCGCGCGAGGAGGGCGGGAGGAGTGGGAAAGGCCATGAACTTTGGACCGCACCGTGGAGGCGCGGGGGGCCGCGGGCAAGCGAGAGATTTGGCCCGGCGGAAAAGACGCCCGGCGCCCGGCTCAGCCCGCGAGCACGGCGTGCGCCCCGGCCTCGTCGATGAGCAGGGACTTGATGAAGCCGCCGCGCATCGCGGCGAGGACGGCGGCGGCGCGCTCGGCGCCGGCGGCGACCCCGACGACGCTCGGGATCTTCCGCAGGTAGTCGGGCTCGATGCTGATGACGCGGTCGCGCCAGCGGGAGGCGCACTCCCTGCCCTTGGCATCGAAGAACCGGCCGCAGATCTCGCCGACGGCGCCGCAGCCCTTGAGGTGGGCGATGTCGCTGGCGGCGAGCACGCCGCGCTCGGTGTAGACGGAGTTGTCGAGGGCGGCGACGCCGACGACGGCGGCGTCGGCCTGCTTGAGGCGCTGCCAGACGAACTTGATCTGGTCGGAGGCGAGGAAGAAGTCGCGGGTCTTCTTGTCGGAGACGAAGGCCGGCGTGCTGAGCGTGAGGAACTCGCCGCCCCAGAGCTTGACCATCGCGCGGCCGAGTTCCAAGGCG
>JAPLTR010000884.1 GCA_026398065.1 Verrucomicrobiota bacterium
CTCGTCGAGGGCGGTGCAGCAGCGGCCGATGTCGAGGCCGGGGGTGACGGTGCGGGCCAGCAGGAGGGCGCCGGACTCGAGCTCGTAGTTGAGCGAGCGGATGAAGCCGCGGAACTCGGCGACCGGATCGGTGAGATTCAGCTCCTCCAGGAACCGTGCGGCGTGGCGCGCGAGGATGCGGTTGGACCCGCAGGCGACGGACTGGAGGAAGGGCGCGGCGGCGGGGCCGCATTGGGCGAAGTGGGCGAGGAGCGCGCGGTGCACCGCGGGACTCGGGTCGTCGAGGAGACCGAGGAAGGCTTCCTGTTGGGTGGGATTGAGCGCGGCCTGGTCCACGGGAGGGATGCGAGAAAGGTTTTGGATGCGGGGCAACCGATAAAACGGCGGCGGTGAAATTATTTCTTCCGGCGGGGCAGGGCGTCAGCCGAAGGCGAGGTTGAGCATCGCGAGGGCGCCGAAGATGTAGAGGAGCGTGACGACGACCTTCACGGCGGCGGCGGTGGCGACGGCGTTTTGGAGGCGCTTGTTGAAGCAGAAGCGGTTGATCGTGAAGATGAGGACGACGCCGGGGATCCCGTTTTCCACCGCGCTCATGGTGGTGAGGCCGCTGGTGGCGGGGCCGAGCAGCCCGAGGAGCGCGTGGAGGGCGAGGTCGATGCCCGCAATGGCGAAGATGCCCTTCCAGAAGGCGTCCATCTCCCAGTATTTGAAGGCGAGCTTGAGCGCGCCGACGGTCAGGCCGAAGCGGATCACGAGGCCGAGGAGAAACTCGGGGACCGAGTCCAGCGGGGAGTGCTCCCGGTGGGGGGCGGGCGCGGCACCCCACGGAGTATCCATTTTCTCGATATGCGAGCTGAGGGCGGCGGTCGCGGCGGAGGCGTCATAGACCGGCGGGGCGGCGTCGGCGGGCGCGGGGGCCTTGGTCGCGGGCGGGGCGGCGGGGGTGGGCGTGGCTTTCACCGGGGCCGGGGCGGCCGCGGGGGCGGCGGGCTCTTTGGCCGGGGCCGGCGCCGGGGCGGGAGCGGCCGCGGCGGGGGGCAGCGTGCCCTTGAAGTCGCTGACCTTGCCGTCGAGGAATTCGACGCGACCACCCTTGGGATAGACAAAATACTCGTGGTTGCCGCGCTTGGCGACGGAGGCGGGGAACCCGAGCTGCCGCAGGACCTCCTCGCGGGTGTCGCCGACGACAATGTCCGCCGAAACGTGCGAAGCGAACACGAGCGCGGCGAAGACGGCGAGGAAGCGGCGGGCAGTCACGACGGCGGCGACGCTGTCCGGCGGCGCGCGCGGGGCAAGGGGAACTTATACTGAGGCGCTGGCCGGCCGGAGGGGCGACGTGCCGGGATCACCGTGCGCCGTAGAGAGCGGTCCCGACGCGGACCATCGTGCTGCCGGCGGCGACCGCGAGGCGGAGGTCGTTGGTCATGCCCATGGAAAGTTCCCGGAGGGGCGTGCCGAGGCGCGCGGCCAGCTCGTCGCGGAGCGTGCGGAGATTGTTAAACGTGCGCGTGGCGTGCGCGGCGGTCTCCTCCGGCGTGGTGCCGAGCGGGGCGATGGTCATCAGGCCGTCGACGCGGAGGTGCTTTCTCGCGAGGGCGGCCTCGACGAGGCGGGGGGCGTCAGCGAGGTCGGCCCCGAATTTCGCCGGATCGTCGCCGGCATTGATCTGGAGCAGGACTGGGAGGACTTTGCCGAGGTCGGCGGCGGCGCGGTCGAGGTGGTTGAGGAGCTTCTCGCTGTCCACGCTCTGGATCCGGTCGAAGTGCTGTGCGGCGAGTTTCGCCTTGTTGGACTGGAGGTGGCCGATAAGTTCCCAGCGCAGGGCGGCGGAGGCCGGGGCGGTCTGGGGGCGTTTCTCAACTGCTTCCTGGACACGGTTTTCACCTACGCCACGCAGGCCGTAGCGCGCGGCAAAATCGGCGGCGGCGGCCGGGTGGGTCTTGGTGACGGCGAGCAGCTCGACCTCCGCCGGGTCGCGGCCGGCCGACTGGCAGGCGGCGGCGATTTCGGCGCGGAGGGCGTCGGCGCGGCGGGAGAATTCGGCGTAGTCGATCATCGGAATAGGGTGGTCTCTTCAGGCAAGTGGCGCGGTTTGAATTTAGATAATCTACTTAATGGTTTACGTGGGCGTGGCGATCTCTACTCTGTTGGCAACAACTTGGTCTAATCATGCAAATTGAAAACTTCAAAATCTTCGCCGACCTCGTCGAGACGAAGAGCTTCTCCAAATCGGCCAAACTGAATGGTATCACCCAATCCGCGGTCAGCCAGCAGGCGCGCGCGATGGAGCGGCACTTCAAGACCCTGTTGATCGACCGGAGCCAGAAGCAGTTTCAGCTCACCCGCGAGGGACAGCGCGTGTACGACGCCTCCAAAGAGATGCTGCACACCTACGAGAAGCTCCTCTCCGAACTGCAGGAGATGAAGAAGGTGATCAGCGGGACCATCCGGATCTCAACGATTTACTCGATCGGCCTCCACGAGCTGCCCCCGTTCATCAAGAAGTTCCTCCACGATTTCCCCTCGGTCAACGTGCGCGTGGAATACCGGCGCTCGAATCTCGTGTACGAGGACATCCTCCACAATGCCGTGGACTTCGGTCTCGTGGCCTTTCCGGTGAAGCAGCGGCAGATCGATGTGCTGCCCTTCCGCAACGACCACCTCGTGGTCATCGCGCACCCGCAGCATCCCATCGCCAAGCGCCCCGAGATCGAGATCAAGGACCTGATCGGGCAGAAGTTCATCGGGTTCGACCCGGACATCCCGACGCGCAAGGCGGTCGACCAGATTTTCCGCGAGCACAAGCTCGAGATCGAGCCGGTGATGGAGTTCGACAACATCGAGACGGTGAAGCGCGCGGTCGAGATCGACCACGGCATCGCCATCGTGCCCCAGGCGACGGTGACGCAGGAGCAGAAGCAGGGCACGCTCGCCGTGCTGCCGTTCAAGGGCCGCGAATTCACCCGGCCGCTGGCGATTCTCCACCGCAAGGGCCGCGTGCTCACGCCGGCGATGAAGAAGTTCATCGAGACGCTCGGGCTCGACCTGCCGGAAATGCGCGGCAAGTAAGCCCCGGTCCCCGGCGGTGGGGACGGCCGGATCGCGAGGAAAGTGGGAAGAAAATTTGCCGTGGGGCCTCCCACGGATAGGCTCGTCGCCGTCCCTATTCGTATCCTCTCCGAGTTTTACCATGATCCCTTCCCGCACCGTCCGATGCTCCGTGGTCTCCGCC
>JAPLTR010000853.1 GCA_026398065.1 Verrucomicrobiota bacterium
GTAGCGCGCCAGCTCCCAGGCCACGCCCGTGAGCACGCCCAGCGCCTGCGTCCTGAGCCGCGAGCCCGGAAAATTGTCGAGCAGCCATTTTGCGTCCTCCTCCGCCTGGCCGTAGTTCTTCTCCGCCAGCGCCACCTGCGCGCGAAACAGCAGGAGGCTTTCCAAAATCGGATGCTTCGTGGGCGTGTCGATCAGCTTGGTCAGCTCCGCGCGATACACCCCGCGCAGGACCGCGTCCTGCGACTTGCTCGCGAGCAGTTGCAACGCCACGCGCTGGCGCTCCGGGTCGCTGCCCGTCGCTAGCAGTTGGTTCAACGCCACCCGTCCAGGATCGCCCGGCGCCGTGTCCGCAATCAGGCCGAGCAGCAGCCGGTCCCGGTCCGCCCACGCGCGCTCCTGCGGCGGCAACGTCAGCAGGATGTCGCGCAAAAACGTCGTCGCGTCCGCCTTCTTCCCCGCCTGCGCCAGCGTCACCGCATAGTTCTCCGCATAGCTGTAGCCGACCCCGCGCCCCCGGTTGGCCTCATAGTTCAACCGCGACTGCCGCACCGTGGCCTCGTTCGGGCTCCCGAGGCCGAGCCGCAGCTGCTCCGCCGCGAGCTTGAACCGCGCGCGCGCCATCTCGTTGGGCGCGGACTGCTCGCCCCGGACATAGGACTCGTTGGCCTTCGTCGTCTCCTGCACCGGCGCCAGATCGTAGAGCGTCCCTTGAAAAAACGCCGTCCACGCCCGGTCGGCGGGGGTCAGGTCCTCCAACCGGATCGCCGCCATCTCCGCCCGCGCGGCCTCCACCTTCTTTAATTGCACCGCGGCGAGGCCCATCCGGAGGTGCCAGGCCGACCCCCGCGCGCCATTGAACCCGGCCAGCACTTTCTCCGCCTCCGCCGGCTGGCCGTCGTCGAGCAGGGCCGCCGCCAGGGCCAGGGTGAGCGCCGACTGCTCCGGCTCCATCTTCGCCGCGGCGAGCAACTCCCGGTAGATTCCCGCGGCCAGTGAGGGAAACCCCAGTTCCTGCGCCCGCTGCGCCGCCGTGTGCGTCAACACGCTGCGCCCCTCGGACACCGCCGCCGGGGAAACCGCCGGAGTGAGCGGGGCCGGCGGGTTCAGCGCCCCCTGCCCGTGCGCCGCCCGCGCCGTCATCAGACAGAGCGGGATGATTGCTAGGGAAAGGGTTCGGGATCGCATGGAGGACGCTGAAACGCCGTCAACTTGCTTCCGTCCGTGGAAACAATCAACCGCGTTGTAACTAGTTCCCTCTCGCGCCAAATTGTTCCCGAGTCACACTTCTCGCTGTCTAAACCACCCATTCCCATGTCAACCGCCCTCATCGCCCTCGGTGTCGTCCTCGCCCTTGTCGTCGTCCTCGGCCTCTGGATCGCCGGGATCTACAACAATCTCGTCGCCCTCCGCAACCGGTTCAAAAACGCGTTTGCCCAGATCGACGTCCAGCTCAAGCGCCGCTACGACCTGATCCCGAACCTCGTCGAGGTGGCCAAGGGCTACATGAAGCATGAGAGCACCACGCTCGAGGCCGTCATCAAGGCCCGCAACATCGCTCTCGCCGCCTCGCAGACCGCCGCCGCCAACCCCGCCGACGCCAACGCCATGAAGGGCCTGATGTCCGCCGAGGCCGGCCTGGGCGGCGCGCTCAGCCGCCTGATGGTCGTCTCCGAGCAGTATCCCGACCTCAAGGCCAACACCAACATGCTCCAGCTCACCGAGGAGCTGACCTCGACCGAAAACAAGGTCTCCTTCGCCCGCCAGGCCTACAACGACGCCGTGATGATCTACAACACCGCCCGCGAGGTCTTCCCCAGCGTGATCTTCGCCGGCATGTTCGGCTTCCTCCCCGCCGAACTCTTCAAGATCGACGACCCGGCCGAGCGCAACGCCCCGAAGGTGAGTTTCAACTGAACGCCCTCCGCAACTAATGGATCCTGAGCCGTGTACTCAGGAACAACCACCTCACTCCCATGGAAACTCCCGTCTACACTATTCCTCCGGTCATCTCGCAGCCCCGCGGCAACGACAAAGCGTGGAGCATCTTCAGCCACCTGTCCGGTTTCGTCGGCCTGCCCTTCCTCCTTCCGCTGGTCGTCTATCTCGCCATGCGCGGCGACTCCGAGTACGCCACCGCCAACGCCCGCGAGGCCCTCAACTTCCACCTGTCGCTCGTGATCTACACGATCTGCTGCATTCCCCTGATCTTCCTCTTCGGCCTCGGCGCCGTCCTGATCGGCGGGATGTGGCTGGCGTCCCTGGTCCTCTCGATCGTCGCCGCGATCAAGGCCTCCGAGGGCGGCTGCTACCACTACCCGCTCACCTTGCGGTTGGTGAGCTGAGACGCGCCAACCAGGATATGCCACCCGCCCGCCAGGAAAACGACCGATGAGGGCACGGCTCCCGCTTTTTCTGGTAATGCTCCTGGGGGCGTTGGCCGTGACGGGAATTTGGCTGTGGTCACTCGCCGACTCCCTCGACCCTTGGCGCTTCGTGACAGCCGTGCTTGCCACCGTTGGCTTCATCGGGAGCGGCACTGTGTTCGCCAAAAAGATCATTCGACACGATCACCGTCTCTCCAGCGAATCGCTTTCCTCCTCAGCGCTCGTGTTGGCGTTGGTCCCTTCGTTCGTCGGTCTCCAAGTTCTGGCATTTGAAGCCATCGGCCGGCGTGGTGGCCCGCCTCAGCACGTGGATCGCCGCTACTCCTTGTTGTTTTTCGGCATCGCGGTTTACTTCGCAGTTTTCCCCATGCTCACCCGCTTGCTGCTTCGACAATCACCGAGCCCCCATCTTAAGCTGCATCCTTCCGACACTGGTGATTGGTTGAAGCGATAAAATGGATTTCTTCGAAGCCCAGGCCCGGGCCAAAAAACACACCTCGCGCCTCGTCGTGCTCTTCACGCTGGCGATCGTCTGCACCGTGGCCGCGAGCTACGTCGGCACGGTCTTCGCCCTGCGCCAGACCAACGACTACCATCCGCGCCGCACCAGCCACAATTCCTACCAGGTCCACAGTGAAGCCGGCCCCCTGCCCTCGTGGTGGCAGCCCCGCCTCCTCCTCGGCGTCTCGATGGCGGTGCTCGCCGTCATCGGCCTCGCCTCGATCTACAAATGGAGCGAGTTCTCTGCCGGCGGTTCCGCCGTGGCCGAGAGCGTCTGCGGGCGCCGCGTCGATCCCCACACGATTGACACCCACGAGCGCCGCCTGCTGAACGTCGTCGAGGAGATGGCCATCGCCTCCGGCGTCCCCGTCCCCGCCGTCTACATCCTCGACGAGGAGCCTGGCATCAACGCCTTCGCCGCCGGCCTCACCACCAGCGATGCCGTCGTCGCCGTCACCCGTGGCACCCTCGAAAAGCTCTCCCGCGACGAACTCCAGGGCGTGGTCGGCCACGAGTTCAGCCACATCCTCAACGGCGACATGCGCCTCAACCTGCGCCTCACCGCGCTCGTCTTCGGCATCCTCTTTCTCGGCCTCGCCGGCCGCGGCATCCTCTGGTCGCTGCGCTACCAGAGTTTCGGCGGCTCCCGCGACCGCGACGGGAAAAATTCCGGCGGCATCGTCGTCGCCATCGCCTTCGTCGGCCTCGTGCTCCTGGTCGTCGGTTACGTCGGCTACTTCTTCGGCCGCCTCATCCAGGCGGCCGTCTCCCGCCAGCGCGAATATCTCGCCGACGCCTCGGCCGTCCAATTCACCCGCAACCCCGGCGGCCTCACCGGCGCATTGAAAAAAATCGGGGGCTTCGCCCTCGGCTCCTCGATGCAGTCCAACAAGAGCGCCGCCATCGGCCACTTCTTCTTTGCGCAGGGCTTCCGCTCCAGCTTCGGCGGCCTCTGGGCCACGCACCCACCCCTCGACGAACGCATCCGCGCCATCGACCCGCAGTTCGACGGCCAGATGTTCGAGCCGCCCGAGGTCGTCGACGTCGCCCACGAATCCTTCGTCACCGCCGGCCTCGCGCCCGCCCGTCCGGCCGCCGTGCCGCCGATCCTGCCGTCCGCTCCATCCCCGTCATCGGAGATCCGGAGTTCCACCGCCGCCGCGGCCGTGGCGGCCGTCGGCCTGCTCACCCCTGAGCAGATCGAAAACTCCCAGCTCCTCCTCGACTCCACCCCCGCCCGCCTGCGCCGGGCCACGCAGACGCCCGCCGAGGCCCAGGTCCTCCTCTACGCCCTCCTCCTCGACGACGATCCGTCGATCCGCGCCCGCCAGCGCGACTTCGTCGCGGGCCGGGCCGGCGGCGACGCCCTCCATCTCCTGCACGAGTTCGAGCCCTCGCTCTCGGCCCTGCGCCCCGAGCACCGCCTCCCGCTGCTCCAGCTCGCGCTGCCCGCCCTCCGCCAGCTCCCGCCCAGCGCGCTCGGGCCGTTTCTCGACACGCTCGACGAACTCATCCACGCCGACGGCCGCGTCACCGCCTTCGAGTTCGCCCTGCAAAAGCTCCTCATCCGCACGCTCGCCCTCGGCCGCTCTCCGGCCAGCGCCACGACCCGGTATTTCTCGTTCAACGCCGTGATTCCCGAGATCGCCCTTGTGCTCTCGGTCGTCGCCCACGCCTCCGACAACGGCGAGGCCGCCGCCGCCGCGACTTTCGCCGCCGGGGCGGCGCAACTGAAGCTCATCGAGTCGCAGCTCACCTTCCTCGACAAATCCGCCTACGACCTCGCGAAGTTCGACGCCGCCCTCGACAAGCTCGCCGGGGCGAGCCTCCCGATCCGCCAGCGCACGGTCGTCGCCGCGGCGCATGTCGTCGGCGCCGACGGCCAGATCCTGGTCCCTGAGGCGGAACTCCTCCGCGCCATCGCCGCCACGCTCGACGTCCCCATGCCGCCGCTCATCCTCGCGGCCTGACCGCGCGAAATCCAGTTTTCAGATACCACCCCGCTGTGCACCTCGTCCACGTCTTCATCTCCGTCAAACCCGAGGCGGTCGACGCCTTCAAGGCCGCCTCGCTCGCCAACGCCCGCGCCAGCGTCCGCGAACCCGGCATTGCCCGCTTCGACGTCCTCCAGCAGGCCGACGACCCCACGCGCTTCGTCCTCGTCGAGGCGTACCGCACCCCGGCCGACCAGGCCGCGCACCGCGAGACCGCACACTACGCCACGTGGCGCGACACCGTCGCGCCCATGATGGCCGTGCCGCGCACGGCCACCAGGTTCGTCAATCTCTTCCCCGACGACACCGGCTGGTAGCCGGCCGCGCAGCGGCGGTCAGAAATCGCGCCCGTAGGTCAGCGAGTAGGCCCGGCCGACCCAGAGGCTCGTGCCCATGCTGCCGCGGTAGCCCGTCTGGTCCTGGCTGTGCGTCGGCTCCCGGTCCTGCGCATTGGCGACACTGAGGCGCAGGGAGGTCCGGCGCACCCACCAGTTGGCCCGCGGGCCCCAGCGGTAGCCCAGCCCGAGGTTGAGCTGGGTCTGCTTGTCTCCGATTTCATGATACGCGAGCGCGCCGTTGTTGTAGATCGCCCGGAGGTAGTCCACGTGGTCCTTCAGCCGGTCGTAGCTCGACTGGGCGGCGTTGGAGCCGGTCCAGATCGGGGTGTGGTAGACGAAGTTGGCCGACGCGTTCCAGTTGCCCTTCCGCCAGGTGAGGGTGGAGCTGATCTTCGTCCGAGGCAGATCCATGTTGTGCACGGCGTCGTTCTTCTCGTCGGTCGGCGTGAGCTTGGAGAACTTGTTAAGGAACTGCGCCCACTCGATCGAGAGCCGGAGCTGGCCGATCCGCATCGCCGGGAGCTGATATCGCAGCGAGTAGTCGAAACCGTTGGTGAAATTGCGGCCCGTGCTGTTCCGGAACGTCGTGACGCCGCCGATCAGGGCGCCGAGCGGCGCCAGCTGGCGCGACGCCGCGAGGTTGCCGTTGGCCGCGGCGAAGAGCGCCTGGTCGGCCGGCGTCACCTTCGCGCGCAGCGTGTTGGGGTCGCCCTTGTAGTTGCCCGACTCGTCGCCCGGCGCGAGCCGGTAGCCGACGTCGATCTGGCCGATGGGCACGCCGGCGGCGAGCTGCGCCTGCGTGTAGGCGCGGAGGCGGGAGTCGTCGAGGGAGCTGTCCCGGCCGTAGGAGATGATCAGGCTCTTCTGCTCGATCTCCCAGTAGTCCACGGTCAGCGAGAGGCCCTTGATGCCGGGCACCTCGAAACCGAGGCCGGCGCTGGTGCCCTTCGAAACCTCCGGCTGCAGCGCACGGTTGGCGATGTTGTAGTTGATGGTCAGCACGCGCGTGTCGGCGGGGCGCCCGGCGCCGGTGAAGAAATTGCTGCGCACCGTGTCGAGTTCGCCGGGCGGGCTCGTGCGCGAAAAGAGCGTCGGCGAATACACGCGCGTCAGGTCCGGCGCGAGGAAGCCCTCGTTGTGCGAGGCGCGGAACAGGACGCGCGCATGGGGCCGCCAGGTGATCCCGAACTTCGGCTTGGTCGTGTTGCCGAAATCGCTGTAGTGCTCGAAGCGCGCCGAGGCGCTGAGATCGAGCGAACGCACGAGGGGGACGTTGTTTTTCGCCGCCACGAGCGGGACCGCCGTCTCGGCATAGGCGCTCGCGATCGTGCGCGAGGCGCGGAAAACGTCGCGCGGCGACATCACGATGATGTCGTTGTCGTTCGGATCCAGGCCCGAGCCCACCGGGTTGCGGCCGATGAAGGGCTCCTTGCGGTCGAGCTTGAAGTCCCGGCGCCACTCGGTGCCGAACGACGCCCCGATCGGCCCCGACCAGAGATCGACGACGTCGCCGCTCACCCGCGCGTCGAAGCTGTCGATCCGCGTGTTGCCGTAACGGGTGGCGGGCTGGGTGTAGCCCGCGCGGACGCTCGCCGGGTTCTGGTACGGCTGGTCGGCGACCACCGCGTTGTTGACCACCTTGAAGGTGTAGGGAAACGGATTCCAGGCCGTCGCATCGATGCGCGCCGCGGCGGCGATCAGCAAGGAGTCGCGGATCGAGTTCACCGCGCTGTCCGTGGCGCGCACGCCGCCGGTCATCACGCCGACCTCCCAGTCCCACGTGGACGCCCCGAACTTCCCCTGCAGCCCGACGAGGAAGCGGTGCATGCGATTCGAGGTCTCGATCGTCTCCGGGCCGCCGTCGGCCATGATCATGTCCCCGATCGTGATGGTCTGCGGTGTGCCGGTGACCCGCGGCGTGCCGTCGGCGTTGGCGGCGCCCGTCGGACTGTAGAAACGCGAGCCATAAGGATTATAGGGATTGTCGACGGACAGCGTGATGGCGCGGTCGCTGTCGGACAGCGTGATCGGCTGCCGGGCCGTCATCGATGTCGAGTAGTAGCCGGTGAACTCCGCAAACGCGCGCAGGTGCGGCTTCAGGTCGTATTCGACGCGGCTGTTCAGCGAGTAGCGGGTGCTCTTCGGCTGCCCGATCACGTAGGTGTTGTAGTCGGCGTACAGCGCGCGCGGGATCGCGGTCGTCGTGAGGGTCGGCACGCCGTTGATCGGGTAGAGCCAGCGGTTGGTCGTGGAGGTGGCGGTCACGAACCGCGGCCAGATGCCGATGGGCGTCCGGTCGTCCTGCGAACCGCCGGCCGCGTTGAAGGGATCGCGGGCGTAGCGCGTCTTGTCGGCGGAGCGGGAAATCTCCCGCTGCGTGAGATAAATCGGATCGCGGGTATAGGCGCTCGCGCCGATCAGGTAGTTGCCCCGGCCGGTCGCGAACGGCGTGGTAGTCGGTGCCGCCGCCGTGCTCGGTCGTCCCATAGCGGAACGAAAGATCGCCGCCCGCGGGCCGCCGTCGCGCAATGTAGTTCACCACGCCGGCCACCGCGTCCGAGCCGTAGATCGACGAGGCGCCGTCGCGCAGCACCTCGATCTGCTGCACGGAGGAGGGCAGCACATTGACATTGACCGGCGATACGGCGCCCGACGTGAAGGGGTGAAACGGCATGCGCCGACCGTTGAGGAGCACGAGCGTGTTGCCGGCGCCGAGGCCGCGCAGCGCGATGTTGGCATTGTCGCCGCGGCCCGCGATGGCGTTCGTCGGCGTCTCGTTTTCCGGGATGTCCGTGATGTACGCGATGCTCTCCAGGAGGTTCATCGGCGTGGCGGCGTCGCGCGCGTCGATCTCGTCGGCGCCGATGATGGTCACGGGCAGCGACTTTTCCATGTCGAGGCGCTTGATGTTGGAGCCGGTGACGGTGAACGCCTCCATCAGGACCTTGTCGGCCGGCTTCGGGTCCGGCGTCGGGGCGGCCGACTGGGCCGCCAGGGAACCGGCCGTGGCGACGACGACCGAGGCGATGAGACAGGAATGAAGTTTCATGAGGGAGGTGGACTTGCCGTCGGCGAAAACGGAACACTCGGACACACGTGCGTGCGCGACCGACTCAGCGGCCGCATCCGAGTCTGGAACGGAGTGGGGCATGCCCCCGAAGGGGGGGGCGCCGAGAGGAAGTGGGCCATTTCGAACCGGCTGGCAAGGCCGCCATTACTCCAGCACTGTCCATGCCATGCCGGGGTCCGTATGACGCAGAAAGCCCCGGAGCAGGCTATGGCCGACACACTTGCGCATTTCCCCGCCGCCCTCCCTAATCACCCCTACCCTCGCTCCCGCGCATGCGCTTCGAGTTCACCGCCCCCACCCGCATCGTCTTCGGCTCCGGCTCCGTCCGCGAGGCCGCCCCGGCCGCCCGCACCCTTGGCCGCCACGCCTTCGTGGTCACCGGCCGCGACCCCGCCCGCGCCACCGCGCTGATCGGCCAGCTCCGGTCCGAAAAGATCGCCGTCACCTCCTTCGCCATTCCCGGCGAGCCGACCACCGACGACATCATCGCCGCCACCACCATCGCCCGCCATGAGCGCTGCGACCTCGTGATCGGCTTTGGCGGCGGCAGCGCCCTCGATGCCGCCAAAGCCGTCTCCGCCCTCCTCACCAACGGCGGCGACCTGCTCGACTACCTCGAGGTCATCGGCCACGGGACCGCCCTCACCCGGCCCGCCGCGCCGTGTATCGCCATTCCCACGACATCCGGCACCGGCGCGGAGGTCACCCGCAACGCCGTCCTCGCCTCCCCCGCGCACCGCGTGAAGGTCAGCCTCCGCAGCCCGTTCATGGTGCCGCGCCTGGCCCTCGTCGACCCCCACCTGGCGCTCGGCCTCCCGCCCGCCCTCACCGCCGCGAGCGGCCTCGACGCCCTCACCCAGCTCATCGAGCCCTACGTCTCCTGCCGCGCCACGCCCTACACGGACGCGCTCTGCGTCGATGCGTTGCGCCGGGCCGCCCCCGCCCTGCGCCGCGCCTTCCACCATGGCAACGACGCCGCCGCGCGCGCCGACCTCGCGCTCGCCGCGCTGTCCAGCGGCCTCGCCCTCGCCAACGCCGGCCTCGGCGCCGCGCATGGTTTCGCCGGGACCCTGGGCGGCGCCTTCCCCGCCCCCCACGGCGCCGTCTGCGCCGCCCTCCTGCCCTTCGTGATCGAGGTCAACCTCCGCGCCGCCCGCGCGCGCACGCCCTCCGGCCCCACGGTCGCCCGCTACACCGAGGTCGCCCGCCTGCTCACCGGCCGGCCCGACGCCACCGCCGACGACGCCGCGCCGTTCACGCGCGACCTCGTCGCCGAACTCGGCATCCCACCGCTCCGCACCTACGGCGTGACCTCGTCGCACGTCTCCACACTCGTGGAGCAGTCCTCCCGCGCCAGCAGCATGAAGGCCAACCCGCTGCCGCTCACGTTCAGCGAACTGACCGAGATTCTCACGCGCGCGCTCTGACGCGCCCCCGTTCCGCCGCACTCCGCCCCGCCCTCACGGCAGCTGGTCCGCGATCGCCCACTCCGGCCAGGTCGCCTGCGCATAGCGCTGGATCTCCGCCATCGCCGCGCGCACCAGCTCCGACGGCTCGCCCCGCCACAACAGCCCCATCGTCATCGGATCGAAACCCTCCAGCGCGAGGACGCGCACATCGCGGTGCTTGATCGCCCCGGGGATCGCGAGGTTCACGCCGTGGCCCTCGCCGTTCGCCACGTAACAGGTCACGAGCTCGATCGAGGTCGCCTCGGCCGACTGCGACCAGGTGACGCCGCGGCGCTTCAGGCCCTTCTGGAAATTCTTCATCACGCTCGTGCCCGCCGGCAGGCCGACGAGCGGCTCCGCGATCTTCTTCTGCGCCCACAGGGTCTCCGCCTGCTTGAGCGGCCACTGCCGGTGCACGAGCAGCACCAGCGGCACCCACGCGAGGCGCAACTGCCGCAGCCGCGCCGGCGGCCGCGCATCGACCGGCCCGATGGCGAGGTCGATCAGCCCGTCGCGCAGCCAGGCCTCGAGCTGCGCCTGGTAGCCCGAGCGCATGGTCAGGCGCAACTTCGGGTGCCGCGCCCGCACGCGCTGCATCACCGTCGGGATGTGGTCGCGCAGCACCAACTCCGACGCGCCGATGCGCAGCTCCGGCTTCGCGCCCCCGCGCAACTCCGCCGCCACCCCGTCGAGCCCCTCGAAAAACGGCTGCACGTGCGCAAACAGCTTCTCCCCCGCGGCCGTCAGCCGGAACGGCGTGCGCTCAAACAGCCGCGCCCCCGCGTTCTCCTCCAGCGCGGTCATCTGCCCGCTCACCGCCGGCTGCTGGATGCCGTACGGGATGTGCCGCACCGCCGCGCTGATCCCGCCGTGCTTCGCCACGTAGTAAAACAGTTCGAGGTGGTGGACATTCATCGCGACGACGCGCAGCAAGCGCGACCCCGGCCGCCGAGGCAACGCCGTTTCCCCGCCTCGACTGTCATCGCGAGGAGCGAAGCGACGTGGCGATCCATCTGCACCAGCCCTCGCGCGCTTCGCGCCCCTTCCCGCCCCCGCACACCGGCCCGCTCCGTCTCGTCGCCCCACCCGCCGCCCGCCCCATCACCGCATCCGATACCTCGTATCAGGTTTATCGAATAACACCCCCGGCCCCGCCTCCGCTACCATGACCGCGCACCGAAATCGCCTCCGTCGCCTCCCTGCCATGCGCCACCTTTTCCTTACCCTCGCCCAGGTCCTCGGCCTCGTCATGCTCGCCGACTTTCTCGCCGGCGTCGTCCACTGGCTTGAGGACGCCTACGGCAGCGAAGACACCCCCGTGGTCGGCCCCCTGCTCATCCGGCCCAACATCGTCCACCATCACTACCCGCGCTTCTTCACCCGGCTCTCGTGGTGGCAGAGCTCCTGGGACCTCCTGCTCCTCGGCGGCGTCATCGTCGGCGCGGCCGCGTGGTTCGGCCTCCTCTCGTGGCAGCTCTGGCTCTTCGTCGCGATCAGCATCAACGCCAACCAGGTCCACAAATGGTCGCACCGCACCCGCGCCGAAAACGGCCGCGTCATTTCCTTTCTCCAGGACATCCGCGTGCTCCAGACCCCGCACCACCACGCCCTCCACCACACCGACCCGAAAAACACCTACTACTGTCCGGTCACCAACCTCGTGAACCCGATCCTCGAACGCCTCCGGTTCTGGCCGCGCCTGGAAGCCCTCATCGAGCGCACCACCGGCCTCCGCCACCGCGAGGACACCTCCGTCCGCGGCCAGGGCCCCGGCCCCGCCTGGCTCGGCGAATTCCGCCCGAAAAAATGACCGGCCGGTTCACTCCGCGGCGGAATCGCCCGCCCTCACCCCTTCCCCGCCAGAATCTCCCCCGCCTTCGTCTCGTCGAACGCCCGGTCCCACTTCGCCACCACCAGCGTTGCGACGGTGTTGCCGATGAAGTTCGTGATCGCGCGCGCCTCCGACATGAAGCGGTCCACGCCCAAAATCAGCGCCATCGCCAGCACCAGCTCCTTGCGGCCGGTCGTCTGCAGCGTCGCCGCCAGCGTGATGAACCCGCTGCCCGTCACCCCCGCCGCGCCCTTCGAGGTCAGCAGCAGCACGCCGAGCAGGCCGAGCTGCTCCCAGAGCGAAAGGTGGGCGTCCGTCGCCTGCCCGAGGAAGAGCGCGGCCATCGTCAGGTAGATGCAGGTGCCGTCCAAGTTAAATGAATACCCCGCCGGCACCACGATGCCGACCACCGGCCGCGCGCAGCCCACGCGCTCCATCTTCTCCATCAGCGCCGGCAGCGCCGACTCCGAGGAGGACGTCCCGAGCACCAGCAGCAGCTCCTCGCGGATGTAGCGGAGGATCTTCCAGAGGCTGAAGCCCGCGAGCCGCGCGATCGCGCCCAGCACCACGACGATGAAGAGCGCGCAGGTCAGGTACACGCAGAGCAGCAGCCCGCCCAGCTTCGCCAGCGACCCGATCCCAAACTGCCCGATCGTGTACGCCATCGCCCCGCACGCCGCGAACGGCGCGAACCGCGTCACGATGCTCACGATCCCGAAAAACACCCGCCGAGTTTCCCGAGCGCGAGGCCGAACAGCACCGCGAGCAGCAGCACCTGCAAAATCTCCCCTTCGGCAAAGGCGCTCACGAAGGTCTTCGGGATGATGTGCATCAAGAAGTCCACCGTGCTCAGCCCCTGCGCGGCCGTGGTGTACTTTGACACGCTTTTCGCATCCAGCGCCGCGGTGTTCGCATGGAACCCGTCGCCCGGCGCAAACACGTTCGAGACCACGAGCCCGATGATGAGCGCCAGGGTCGTCACGACCTCGAAATAGATCAGCGCCTTCGCCCCCACCCGCCCGACCTTTTTCAGGTCGCCCATCCCCGCGAGCCCGACGACCACCGTCGAGAAGATGATCGGGCCGATCAGCATCTTCACGAGATTCACAAACGCATCGCCCAGCGGCCGCAGCTCGACGCCCCACGCGGGTTTTACGTAGCCGAGCACCCCGCCGAGCACGATGCCGGCGAGGACCTGGAGGTAGAGGGTGTTGCGCGTCGAGGTCGGCCGGCTGTTCGGCACCGGAGTGGGGGTGGGCTCGGGGAGCATCCGGGGGACCGTGAGTCGTGACCTCCCCCGCGTCAAAGCGTTTGCCTCGGACGCCCCTCCCCTCCAACTACGTGGTCCCCGCCCCTCTGGCGTTCGGCTGAAACCGCGTCACCCCAAACGCGTCTTCTCGTACGCTAGCCCAACTACTAGTCACTAACTCCGGCTCTAATGGGGCCCCAAACCTCTCCCACGATGTCCTCCCTGCACCACGATCACCCCGACTACCGCGCCAGCGAAGACCACACCTGCCACGGCGTCTCGACCAATCTCTCGGACTATTTTCTCACCCGCCGTCAGTTTTTGAACCGCATGGGCATGGGCGTCGGCGCCCTCGGTCTCGCCAGCCTCCTCGACCCCCGCGACCTCGTCGCCGCCACCCCTGCGTCCGGGCCGCTCACGCCCCATGCCCCGCACTTTCCCGCCAAGGCCAAGGCCGTCATCCACATCTTCGCGCAGGGCGCGCCGTCCCACGTCGACACCTGGGACCCCAAGCCCTCCCTCATGCGCATGAACGGCAAGAGCATCCCCGGCGGCGACATCGCCCTCGGCTCGCCGTTCAAGTTCTCCAAGTACGGCCAGAGCGGCCTCGAGGTCAGCGAGGTCTTCGCCAAGACCGCGCAGCACGCCGACGAACTCGCCGTCATCCGCTCCATGTGGACCGACATCCCGGCCCACGAGGTCGCGACCGTGTTCATGAACACCGGCTCGCTCCGCATCGCCAAGCCCTCGATGGGCTCCTGGCTCGTGTACGGCCTCGGCACGGAAAATCAAAACCTCCCCGGCTTCATCGCCCTCCGCGGCGGCGGCCTGCCCCCGGGCGGCTCGACCAACTACCAGTCGGCCTTCCTCCCCGGCGTCTACCAGGGCACGAGCATCAACACCACGGCCCCCTCCGTGCCCCTGATGATCCAGAACATCCGCAACCTTTACGTCGGCAAGGCCGAGCAGCGCCGCCAGCTGGACATGATCCACCAGTTGAACGAGATTCACGCGCAGAACCTCCAGCGCGACGCCGCCCTCGAGACGCGCCTTGAGAGCTACGAGATCGCGTTCCGCATGCAGGCCGAGTCCCTCGACGCCTTCGACATCAACAAGGAGTCCGAGGAGACCCGCGCCGCCTACGGCAAGTCCGAGCAGGGCAAGCAGCTCCTCATCGCCCGCCGCCTCATCGAGCGCGGCGTCCGCGTCGTCCAGGTCTGGCATGGCGGCTGGGACCACCACCAGCAGCTCCAGACCCGCCTCACCGCCAAGGCCGGTGAGATCGACCAGCCGCTCGCCGCCCTCCTCACCGACCTCAAGCAGCGCGGCCTCCTCGACTCCACCCTCGTCATCTGGGGCGGCGAGTTCGGCCGCAAGCCCACCCGCGACAAAAACGGCTACGACGACCCGGGCCGCGACCACAACGCCAAGGCCTTCTCCATGGTCATGGCCGGCGGCGGCATCAAGGGCGGCACCGTGTACGGCGCCACCGACGAGTTCGGCGCCGCCTCCGTCGTCGACAAGGTCCACCCCCACGATCTGCACGCCACCATCCTCCAGTGCATGGGCCTCGACCACACCAAGCTCACCTACCGTTTCAACGGACGCGATTTCCGCCTCACCGATGTCGCGGGCAACGTGATCAAGCCGATCCTCACCTAAACCCCATGAGCCCTCGCCTCAACCCCGGCTGGATCGCGCTCCTCGCCCTCGCCGCCCCCTTCCTGCACGCCGCCGATATGCCAGCCGGCCACCCGCCCGTCGCCCCGGCGATCAAGCCCGCCGACGCGGCGTTTTTCGAGAGCAAGATCCGCCCCATCCTCATCGACCGCTGCTACAAGTGCCACAGCAAGGAAGGGGACAAGGTGAAGGGCGGCCTCCTCCTCGATTCCCGCGAAGCGGTTCTCGCGGGCGGCAACACCGGCCCCGCCCTCGTCCCCGGCAAGCCCGACGAGTCCCTCCTGATCCAGGCCGTCCGCTACAAGGACGAGGATCTCCAGATGCCCCCCAAGGGCGAGAAGCTCACCGACCAGCAGATCGCCGACCTCACCGAGTGGGTCCGCCGCGGCGCCCCCGATCCCCGCACCACCCTCTCGAAGGGCAGCTCCGCCGCCTACGCCGGCGTCGGCAAGAACCACTGGTCCTTCCAGCCCGTCAAGAAGCCCGAGGTCCCCGCCGTCGGCAACCAGGCGTGGGTCAAGAACCCCGTCGATAACTTCGTCCTCGCGAAGCTCGAGGCCAACGGCATGGCGCCCAACACGCCCGCCGAGAAGACCACGCTCATCCGCCGCCTCTATTTCGACCTCATCGGGCTCCCCCCGCATCCCGCCGACGTCCAGGCCTTCGTCAACGACCCGTCCCCCGACGCGTATTCAAAAATTGTGGACAAGCTCCTCGCCTCCCCGGCCTACGGCGAGCACTGGGCCCGCTACTGGCTCGATGTCGCCCGCTACTCCGACACCAAGGGCGACGCCCCCAAGCAGGAGGACAACCGCTACCCGTTCGCGTGGACGTACCGCGACTTCGTGATCGACGCCTTCAACGCCGACCTCCCCTACGACAAGTTCATCCTCGCCCAGCTCGCCGGCGACTACCTCTCCGCCTACCTCGAGAAACAGGCCAAGCTGAAGCCCACGCCCACCCTCGCCCGCAACGCCGCGATGGGCAAGCCCGCCGCCTCCGCCGACCCGGCCGTCGAGCTCCCCAAGGTCGAGGTCACCGCCGACCGCCCCGACACCCGCTGGCCCCTCGCCGCCCTCGGCTTCCTCTCGCTCGGCAACCAGTTCAACGGCCGCAAGGACGACATCATCGGCGACCAGATCGACGTCACGAGCAAGGCCTTCCTCGGCCTCACCGTCGCCTGCGCCCGCTGCCACGACCACAAGTTCGACCCGATCCCGACCAAGGACTATTACTCCCTCTACGGCATCTTCGCCAACACCCTGTCGCCGACCGATCTCCCGATCCTCGCCGCCAAGACTCCGGCGACCGCCGACTACCTCGACTATCTGGAAAAATCCAAGGCCCTCGACAAACGCGAGGCCGACCTCAAGGCCGAGCAGCTCGAGCTGCGCCGCGCCACCGGCGGCAAGGCCAAGGGCGCGATGGCCAAGGTCGATCCGCAAAAGCGCCAGCAGCTCCAGAAGGCCGAACGCGAGCTCTACCGCGACAAGACCGACCTTGAGCTCAACCATCCCGGCGCCCCCGTCCGCGCCTGCGCCGTCACCGACGTGCCCCGCTCCCGCGACTATCCCGTCCTCCTCCGCGGCGAGGTTTCCAACAAGGGCGATGTCGTCCCGCGCCGGTTCCTCGAGATCCTCTCCCCCGACCCCAAGAAGCGCCCCGTGTGGGACCAGGGCTCCGGCCGACTCCAGCTCGCGCAGGCCATCGCCGACCCGAAGAATCCCCTCACCGCCCGCGTCCTGGTCAACCGCCTCTGGCAGCAGCACTGGGGCAAGGGCTTCGTGGAGACGCCCGACGACCTCGGCAACATGTCCTCGCCGCCCACCCACCCCGAGCTCCTCGACTGGCTCGCCGCCACCTTCGTCGAGAACAACTGGTCCATCAAATCCATCCAGCGCCTCATCGTCCTCAGCGCCGCCTACCAGCAGAGCAGCGCCCCCAACCCGAAGTACGTGGAGACGGACCCGAACAACAAGTTCCTCTGGCGCTACAATCTTCGCCGCATGGATTTCGAGGAGCTGCACGACTCCCTCCTCGCCATCACCGGCGAGCTCGACCGCACCCGCGGCGGCAAGCCCGTCGCCATCGGCAGCGACGGCTTCGCCAAGCGCCGCTCGATCTACACCATGATCGACCGCACCAACCCGCCCGAGCTCCTCACCCAGTTCGACTTCCCGAGCCCCGACGTCTCCTCCGGCCGCCGCTACGAGACGCTCGTCCCGCAGCAGGCGCTCTTCCTGATGAACAGCCAGATGGTCATCGAGACCGCCCGCAAACTCGTCGACCGCCCCGCCTTCGCCGAGCTCAAGTCCGACGACCTCCGCGTGACCTCGCTCTACCTCGCGATCTTCCAGCGCTGGCCCACGAAGAAGGAAGTCGAGATCGGGCTCAAATACGTGAAGTCCAATCCCCAGGGCACCGACGTTGTCCTCAGCGCCGAATTGCCCGCGGAGAAGGTCAACGCCCGCGACGCCCGCATCGCCGAGCGGAAGGCGAAGGCCACCAAACAAAAGAACAACAAGTTCGTGCAGCAGGTCGGCGGCATCTACGACACCCAGCCCCTCGACGCCTGGACGAAGCTCGCCCACGCCCTCTTCCAGACCAACGAGGCGAGCTTCTACAACTGAGGCGGTCTCCCCTCTGATTGTCGTCGCAAGGTGCGCGCAGCGCACCGAGGCGATCCATCTGAAATCATTCCGTCGTAGGCCGCCCGCTCGCGGGCGCTCCCTTATCCGCCCCGTTCCCCTCACCTCGTCCCCTTCACCCCGCGCGTGGCCCCCCCAAGGCCACGCGCATTTTTTTCCCGCCCTGTAGCGTCCGTCTTGCGGACGCCTTCCGGCGAGCCACACCAAGACGTCCGCCCCCCGGAAGTCCCACGCCCCACCCGACCAGCTCAGCCCTGTCCTCCTCACCCTTGTCCGCCCGGGGCCACCCCAATCGTCGTATCCTTGAGCGCATGCCCTTCGCCTCCGCTCACCCCATGCCAAAGACCACCCTCAAAAGCATCGGCGCCGTCGTCGCGGGCCTGTTCTTCATCATCATCGTCAGCACCGCCGTCGATATCATCCTCCACGCCGCCAAGGTCTACCCGCCCATGGGCGAGCCCATGACCGACGCCCTCGCCGTCCTCGCCAGCTCCTATCGTCTCGCGATCGGCATCGCCGGCGCCTGGCTCACCGCCCGTCTCGCCCCCGACCGCCCGATGCGCCACGCGCTCATCCTCGGCGGCATCGGCATCGTGCTCGGCCTCGTCGGCGTCGTCGCCACCTGGAACCTCGGCCTCGGCCCTCGCTGGTATGCCATCTCCCTCGCCGTCGTCGCGCTCCCCCAATGCTGGTTCGGCGGCTGGCTCTACGCCCGCCGGTAGGGACGCACCTCCGGGGCGTCCGCCACGCCGCGCACACCCTTCGCCCCGGTCCCCCCGCTCCCCGCCCCCCTACGGCCCCAGCAATTTCTGATTCGACGCGTCCACGCCCTCGGTCACGGCCTCGATGCGGGTGGCACGGCTGACGCGGCTGTCGAGCCGCATGCGATAGCCGACGACGTCGCCGACATCCTCGCCGCGCAGCGACGCCATCCGGCGCGCCGCCGCGCGCGTCGCGAGCCGGCGCGGCTCCAGCATCACGATCTTGCCGCCGCCGAGCCACGGCGCCGCGAGCAGATCGAGCGGCACGCGCGTGGTCTTGCCC
>JAPLTR010000071.1 GCA_026398065.1 Verrucomicrobiota bacterium
CGCGACGGGCTCCGGCGGCGGCGCGACCACCACGGGCGGGGCCACGGGCACGGCGGCCGTCTGAAACTCAAGCACGCTCACGCGCTTCTTCAACTGATCGAGTTCGTGCTCCACTCCCCCGATGCGCCGACGGATCAGGGCCAGGTCTTCGGTCGTGTTCATGGCATCACCTCAGGTTGGACGGTTGTCGATTGCTGGAATTTTCTTCGCCGCGCATCGCCGGCGCGGTCAGGGATACGCCTTGCCGTCGAGCAGCACGCGCTTGATGGAGAGCCGGTGGGCGGGGCTGACCGACACCTCGACCTCCACTTTCTGGAAGCGCGGCGAACCTTTGCCCTCCGGCACGAAATAGCGCTCGATGCCGTAGTCGATCTGCGCGTCCCGCGCGCCACTCCGCCAATCGTAGCCGAGCGCGCCCCGCACCAACACCTGGCCCGGACCGGCCCGCAGCGGTTCCCGGCTCGCCTTCGCCACGACGTGATAGCCGTCGCGCGGTTCCAGCAGCACCCAGACCTCGCTGCCCGCGCTGTCGCCGGAACCCGGCTTCGCCGCCGGGCCGGTCTCTACCGTCGCCGTGCCGATGTCGTACCGCATCGTCATGTAGTCGCCGCGAAGGAGGTCCTGCGGATCGACCGGGCGCCCCTTGAGCAGAAGCACCGGCGCGGTCTGCCGCACGACCTCGTGGTAGCCCGCCCAGGCCAGCAGGAAAGCCGCCTGCGCCGCCACGATCGCCCAAAACCATTTTGTCGTGGGTTTCATGATACCGCCTCCTTCCGCACCGCGCTCACCAGCGAGCGCCGCTTTCGCTCCAGCACATAACCCAGACCGAGCACGAGCAGCCCCGTGACAATGAAGAACACACCGCCGTCCAGCATCGAGCCGAAGAGCAGGAAGTACCGCGTGACGATGTTCAGCGCGATCCCGGCGATCCCGAGATTGATCCACCCCTCGCGCCCCTCCGTCAGGCCGACGCGGATCATGCCGAAATTGAGGAGGAAGAGCGCGACGCACGCCAGCCCGCCCCACCACCACCCGGAGTCGCCCAGATCGAGTCCCTCCAACCGGGCCAGCACCGGCACCAGACCGGGCAGCACCAACCAGAGCAACGGGAGGACGCTCTCGCGATTCCGCCTCCGCGCCCACATCACCGCCCCGGCCGCGATCACCCCCATCAGCAGAACCGGCTGCCAGCGCCCGGCCTCCACCGCGTGCCTCGACCAATGATCCACGCTCCATGTAAAACCGAGGGCGTACAGCGCCCAGCACATGAGCCCGAGACCGAGCTTCTCGTGCAGTCCCGCGAAATCGGCGTGACGCCCGGTTCGCAATCCTGTGCCGAAGAACAGCAGCGCCGTCCCCACCAGAAATCCCATCGCAGCGAAGAGATAGAAACTGTCGTTGTACCAACGGCCACTGTCCACGGCGAGCCGCAGCCAAGAGTCCCGCGCCGCCAGTTCCATGCCCAGCCAGGTGAGCCCCGCCGCCACGCTGACGAACTGCGCGCCTTTCGCCCGTACCAGCCAGGGCAGCGCCGCGATGCCCGCCCACCACAGCAGCACGCCATTGGCCGGCCGGCTGTCGAGGTGAAAGACCTGGCTCACAAGCGCGATCCCGAGGAGGAACATCACCGCCCCGATCATGAAGCAGCCGTCACCCAATTTCGGATACAGCCCGGGCGACACCTTCAGCCGCCAGCCGAGGGCATGGGAGCCCAGCAGGAGCGCCACGACGCCGGCGATCTTCACCCAGTCCCCGATCTGGTCCCAGTTGGACTTGATGACGAGGCTCACCCCGACGACGAACAGCGCCCCGCCGACTCCCGCCAGGATGCCCAGAAAACGGTTCGGCCCCGCCCCCGCCGGCACGGGATGGCGGGCGAGGATGCCCTCGCGCTGCCCCCCGGTGATCAGGCCCGCGCCCACCCACTCGTCGCTCGCCACCACCAGCCGTTCTTCGAAGGTTTTCATGGGACGGTTTCTTTAGCTCTTGTGGTCGGCCAGCTCCCAGGTCGCGGCGTTCTTCTCCAGATGCGCCAGCACCCCGGTGCAGTCATCCATCCGCTTCGCCGGCAGTCCGGCCGTCACCTGCGCGATGACGTCGAGGTAGAGCGCATGGGCCTTGGCCCACAGCGCGTGCCCCGCCGGCGTCAGCGAGACGAGGTACACGCGCCGGTCCGCCGGATGGTCTTTGCGCCGCACCCAGCCGGCCTTCTCCATGCGGTCCAGCAGACCGGTGACGTTGGAGCGGTCCACCAGCAGGCGGTCGCCGAGTTCACGCTGGCTCATGCCGTCGGCGGCGTCAGCGAGGAGGTTCAGCACATTGAACTGCGCCCCGGAGAGCCCGAGGGGACGGAAGAGCCGCTGGCTCTCCCGGAGAAACGCGTCCGCCGTGCTCAGCACGGCAACGACCAAGGCATAGTCGCGGCCCGGTTGTGATTTCATGGACCGGAGCGTGCCCACCATATCGTTGATATGTCAACTGTTTATTTTACCCCATTCTCGAAGGTCGGCCGCCAGCGCCGCAAATCCGGGGAAATCGTGCTCCAGCCGCCGGGGGTCGCGGCGGTGCCGCTCCAGCTCCCGCTGCGCGCAGCGGATCTCGTGTGGCAGGCTGGGCCGGTCGGTGCCGTACGCCCGCCACTTGAGCTCGGCGCGGGAATACGGCGCGTGCCCGCTCTCCTGCCCCGCCAGCCAGGCCGCTTCCGACACGCCCGGATCGCGCCCGCACAGCAGCCACGCTTCGAGCGCCGGCACCGCCACCCCGACCGCGCGCAGCACGCGGGCGCGGCCGTGGGCGGGTGGCAGCTTCTTCGTCGTCCGGTGAAAGATCCCCCGCAGCTGGCACATGCGGCAATGCGGGTGAAAGTATCCCGGGGCGTTGTGCACCGCCGTGTGCACCACGGTGTCGTCCGAGTCGCAGCTCACGACCAGGGCGTCCGTGTCGGTGTTGAAGTGCAGGTGGCGGATGACGGCGGGCAGGAGCTGCGCGACGTTCGGCCAGCCGCGCGCGCGCAGGCCCGGCGACACAAACTGCGTCCGCGCCCCGAGCACCGCCTCGACGAGGACGCGGAGGACCGTTTCGTCGGCGGGCGATTCGCTGAGCAGGGCGACCTTCATCGCTCCTCCGGCACCCCGCCGAGGATGCCGCTGAACCACATGTCGCCGAGCGAGCCCTCGCTCAGGATCTCCGCGAGGTCCGACCGGTCCGCGAGCCGCTCGAAGCGCGCCACGGTGCCGTGTTTTTGCGCGATGACGATCTCCTCCGGATGCTCGCGAAACAAATCCAACAGATAGGGCGAATGCGTCGTCGCGATCACCTGCACCGGCCGCCGCGCCAGACCGTAGGCCTGCGGATAGCTCAGCCGGTAGAGGGCGTCGCGCACCTCGCGCAACATCCGCGGATGCACCCCGCGGTCGATCTCCTCGATGCACAGCACGGAGGGCGGATCGGGGTCGAACGCGAGCGCGAGCATCCCGAGGAGATAGAGCGTGCCCTGCGAGACGTTGTCCGCCGACACGAGCCCGCCGTCAGTCAGCCGCATCGACATTTCCACTACGCCGCCGGCGCCCTCCGCCACCTCCAGGCCCGCATACTCCGGGAGCAGCCGCACGATCTCCCTGGTCAGCGCTGCAAACTCCGCGGGCGCCCGCGCGCGCAGGGCGGCCAGCACCGCGGCGAGGTTGCCGCCGTTCGAGGCCAGCTCGGCGCCGGACTTCAGCGCGCTCGGCTCGGCCATCGCGTAATGGTCGAGCAGGTAGCTGCGGATGTGCGCGAGGCGCTCCCGCACCGTCGGCCAGTCGGCGGC
>JAPLTR010000922.1 GCA_026398065.1 Verrucomicrobiota bacterium
CGCATCGCGAAGACGCGGCCGCCGAGCACGTCGGCGCGCTGGATGCCCTTCACCGACGAGAGCCGCGGCTGGACCATGCGGTTCAGGTAGTCGGTGATCTGGTTCTGATCCATCGAGTCCGAGTAGAAACTCAGGTAGGCGGAGGCGAACTGGTTGTCGGCCGTCTCCACCGAGATGGTGGGGGTCTCGGCCGAGGCCGGCAGCTCGTTGCGCACCTGGTCAATCTTGGCGCTGATCTGGGCGAGGGCGGCGTTGGTGTCGTAGTTGAGCCGCAGATACACCTTGATCGTGCTGACGCCGGCGCTGCTGGTCGACTCGATGTAGTCGATGCCGTCGGCGCTGGAGATCACGCGCTCGAGCTGGGTGGTGATGTAGCCGCGCACCGTGTCGGCGCCGGCGCCGTAGTAGACGGTGGTGACGTTGACGACCGCGCTGTCGGAGCGCGGGTACTGGCGGGTGTTGAGCTTGGTGTAAGCCACCACGCCCACCACGAGGATGATGATGTTCACCACCAGCGCGATGACCGGCTTGCGGATGAACAGATCGGTGAAACTTTTGGATAACATGGCGGGGACCTCGGGGAGCGGCAGGCTCAGGTGTTGGCGGGCTTGGGCGTGGCGCTCGCCGCGGGCTGCACGGCGTTATTCACCTGCACCGGGGCGCCGTTGCGCAGTTTGAAGACACCGGAGGTGACGATCTGCTCGCCGGCCTTGACGCCCTCGACGATGGTGACGAGGTCACCGCGGGTCGCACCGAGCTTCACAATCTGCTGGCGGACGCCGAGGTACTCCTGGTTGTCCTTCCCCTTCATCTTCTCGATCACGTAGACGGAATTGCCGTAGGGCGCGTAGGCGATGGCCGTCGCGGGCACGGCGATCTGCGGCTCGCCCGCCGGCAGCTCGACCTCGACCTGCACAAACATGCCGGCGCGCAGCTGCTCGCCGGGATTGGAGAGGGTGGCCTGCACGGACACGCTGCGGGTGGTGGCGTCGACCTCGGAATTGATGGCGGTGATCTTGCCCTCGAAGCCCTTCGGGAAGGCGTCGACCTTGAGCGCGATCTTCTGGCCGAGCGAGAGGGCGGAGAGCTGGCGCTGCGGGATGGTGAAGTTCGCGTAGATCGGGTCGAGCTTCTGGATCGGCACGAGGGCGCGGCCGCGGGCGACGAACTGGCCGAGGTTGACGAGGCGGATGCCGACGCGGCCGTCGAAGGGCGCGCGGACATGCTTGCGCTCGATGGTGGCCTTGAGCGCGGCGACGTTGGCGCCGGCCTGGTTGAGCTGGGCGGTGGCGGAGTCGAACTCGGACTTGCTGATGGTGTTCTTGGCGACGAGCTCGGCGGCGCGGTCGTGCTGGAGCTTGGCGAGGGAGGCGGCGGCCTCGGCGGCGGCGAGCTGCGCGACCTCGACGCTCGTATCGAGCTCGATGATGAGGTCGCCGGCCTTCACGGCGGTGCCGCTCTCGGCGGCGATCTTCACGATGGTGCCGTCGGCGTCGGCGGCGACCGTCACGCCCTCGACGGGAGCGAGGGTGCCGATGGCGCTGATGACCGGCTGCCACGACACGGCCGAGGCCTCAAAGGAGGTGACCGCGCTGGCCGGCGTGACGTGCGGCTGGGACGACATTTCCTTGAGCTGCGCGGCTTTCACCGCGCCAAGGGCGAAGACAACGACGCCGAAGCCGGCGAGGAGGATGAGGAATTTCTTGATCATGGGTGGTGGGCGATAGGATGGAACTCGGTCAGTTTGCAGCTAAAAGTCAGACGGCGCGGGCCGGGCGTTCGGTGGCGGCGACGGTGGAGGGACCGCCCAGCATGGCGGCGGCCTGCAGGGAGATCTTGTTGAGCAGACGAACGAGGGTCTTCCGTTCGGACTCGCTCAGGGTGCTCATCAGCGTCGCCGTGGTGCGAAAGTGCCCCGGCAGAAACTCGCGGATGAACTTTTCCGCCTTGGCGGTGAGCCGCACGGACATCATGCGGCGGTCGACCGGATCGGGCTCGCGCTTCACAAAGCCGTCGCGCTCCAGGGTGTCGATCAGGCCGGTCATGGTGGCGCGGGTGACATTGGCGCCCTCGGCCAGCTCGGCCGGGGTGCGGGGTCCGTCGGAGCAGCTTTCCGCGCCCATCAGCGTCGCGGCCTTGGGCTGGGTGCCGCGCCAGAGGAGCATGAGGACACAGAAACGGCCCTGGGAGATGCCATGTTCGTCGAGGTTGCGTTCGGAGACCCCGAAGGCATCGTCACCGGCCCGCAGGAGATGCAGGTAAGCCTCCGCCGCCGACGGGTCGAGGTCGGGGAATTCCCGCGCCGACTCGAGCAGGCACTCGTAGCGAGGAAGGTCTTTCAGGAGGAGAAGCGGCATGAGAAAATAAAGTAAGGGGGCAGACAGTTAGGAGGCTAACGATAATTGCAAGCGCGGAGATTACGTCGCCTTCGCGAGGCGGCGAACATGATTTACTTAGAAGGGGTTTGAACGGGAGCGATCAGGGGAAACGGCCCCCTCCCCTGCCACCACCGCGCCAGCCGTCAATGCAGGACGGCGGCCGAAAGCGGGGGCGCCGGGGGCGGTGTGGGTGTGGTCGGATTTGGTTGGATTTGGTCGGATCTGACTTGATCCGCCCCGCGAACGAGGGAGGGCGGACACGTCTTTTCCATTTGATATGTAATATTTTACAGGAGCAAACAGAGTCAACGGAGTTACCGGCCCGACGTCGGAGGCCGGAGGTAAGACGCGGAACGCGGGGGAGACGGAGGCGGACCCACCCGGACGAGTGCTTGCGGGGGGATGGGAGTTCGCCGGTTTCGCCCCACCCTCCGCAGGCCCGGCGGTTCCTGGCGAGTAGCGGAGGAGACCCGGACCGGGGTGCGAACTGGTCGGATTTGGTCGGATTTACCCGGAGGCGGCCTGCGTCGGAGAGAACCGCCTCCCGTGGCACGGTCAGGCTGACCGTGCGCCGTTTCCCGCCGGTTCGATCTTTTCGTGGGTTTCGTGGTTTCACGTCAGTTCCATTGCTCCGGCGCGGTCCTTTTCCGGGGCTTCGGCGGGTTCGGTGCGCACTCGCCGACCGGCCGGACTACCTTGATCCACCTTGATCTGGTCGGATTTACTCGGATTTGGTCGGATTTGCCCGTGTCCGCCGCCGGCATGCAGGGCGTCCGGCGGGCGGACGCCTTCGGGTCCGTCCCACCCGGCGCCTGCAAGACAGGCGCCCTACACGATCCAGCCCCCGGCCCGTCTTCCTTTCGTGTTGTTCGTGTAATTCGTGGTTCATCGCCTCGCCTCCCCTTGGCCGCGGCTGCTTTTCCGTGTCGTCCGTGTGTTCCGTGGGCCACTCCTTCCGGCTCGATGAACGCGGTTGCACCAGCCTTGATCCACCTTGATCTGGTCGGATTTACTCGGATTTGGTCGGATTTGTTCGGATCGACCTGGATCTGGTCGGATTGATTCGGATGCAGCCGCCCATCGCGAACGGTCCCGACCGGCTGGCGGGAAAAACTCCGGCGGTTCCGTGCGGGCAGGAGGGAGCCCCGGGGGCCTGGTGGGTCCGTGTGCATGGGCGGCGTGGAGGGAGGTTGGGGCGGAGCATGGCACCGTTTTTACTATAAATCAACCATTAAGTTGATTTAAAGAACACAACGCGGGCGGCTGGTTTCGCGGCGTCCCGCCCCGGGTTTACCCCTCCCCGCCAGCCGGGCAGCAAAAAGGCCCGCCGGGAGGCGGGCCTTGCAGTGGCAGGGCGTCTGCCAGACAGACGCCCCACAGCGACACCGGGCTCAGAGCGCCTGCGCGGCGGCCACGACGGCCTCCACGGTGACGCCGAGTTCCTTGAAGACGACCGGGGCCGGGGCGCTGAGGCCGAAGCGGTCGATGCCGACGACCTTGCCGTCGAGGCCGACGTACTTGTGCCAGAGCATGGTGACGCCCGCCTCCACCGCGACGCGCTTGCGGCACGACGAGGGGAGCACGCTCTCGCGGTACTCGGCCGGCTGACGGTCGAAGCGCGAGGTGCTCGGGAGCGAGACGACGCGCACGCCGGCGCCGAGGGTCTTCGCGGCGGCGATGGCGAGCTGGAGCTCGCTGCCGGTCGCAATGAGGATGTGCGTGAGGGGCGCGGTCTCGGCCACGGCGACGTAGCCGCCCTTGAGCACGCCGTTGCGGCGCGTGGGGGCGGGAATGTCGTTCAGGATCGGGAGATTCTGGCGGGTGAGCGCGAGGAGCGTCGGGCCGTCGGTGCGCTCGAGGGCGGCGGCGAAGGCGCCGGCGGTTTCCTCGGGATCGCCGGGGCGGATGACATCGAGGTTCGGGATCACGCGGAGGCCGGAGATCGTCTCCACGGGCTGGTGCGTGGGGCCGTCCTCACCGACGCCGATGGAATCGTGCGTGTAGATATAGACGACGGGGAGCTTCGCGAGGGCGGCGATGCGCATCGAGGGGCGCGAGTAGTCGGCGAACACGAGGAAGGTCGCGATCGTCGGGCGGAACAGGCCGTCGTAGGCGACGCCGTTGGCGATGGCGGCCATGCCGTGCTCGCGGATGCCGAAGCGGATGTTGCGGCCGGAGCGGTTGGTGTCGTCGAAGTCCTTCTCGGCGGCGATGTAGTTGAGCGTCGAGCCGTAGAGGTCGGCGCTGCCGCCGATCACGAGCGGGAGGGCGGCGGCGATGGGCTGGAGCACATCGCGGCCGGCGGCGCGGGTCGCGAGCTTGGCGTCGGCGGGGAAGAGCGGGATCTTCTCGAGGAGCGCGGCGGCGCTCGGCGCGGTCTCGCGGGAGTCGAGGAGCGCGGCCTTTTCGGGATTGGCGAGGGCCCAGGCCTTGTAGGTCTTGTGCCACTTGTTGCAGGCCTTGACGAGGCGGGCCTTGTGGCCGGCGAAATACGCGCGGACATCGTCGCTCACGAAGAAGTGCTGGTCCGCCGGGAGGCCGAGCGAGGCGCGGGCGGTGTCGGAGAACTTCGCGCCGCCCTCGCCGTGGCCCTTCGCGGTGCCCTGCACCTCGGCGATGCCCTTGCCGATGATGGTCTTGGCGATGATGAGCTGGGGCTTGCCGCTCTTGGTCTTCTTGGCCTTGGTGAAGGCCTTGAGGAAGGCGGTCTGGTCGTGACCGTCGACGGTCTGCACATCCCAGCCGATGGCCTTGTAGCGGGCGGCGGCGTTTTCGCTCTGGGTCTTGACCGCCATCGCGTCGAGGGTGACGTCGTTGGAGTCGTAAATGAGGATCAGGTTGTCGAGCTTCTGGTGGCCGGCGAAGGCGGAGGCCTCCATCGCGACGCCTTCCTGGATGCAGCCGTCGCCCGCGAGCGCGACGACGTGGTAGTCAAAAATGGTGTGCTCGGGGGTGTTGAAACGGGCGGCGGCCATCTGGCCGGCGAGGGCCATGCCGACGGCGTTGCCGATGCCCTGGCCGAGCGGGCCGGTGGTGGCCTCGACGCCGGGGGTCTCGTGGAACTCGGGGTGGCCGGGCGTCGTGCTGTGCAGCGCGCGGAACTTCTTCACCTGCTCGATGGGCAGGTCGTAGCCGCTCAGGTGCAGCCAGGAGTAGAGGAACATCGAGCCGTGGCCGCCCGACAGGACGAAGCGGTCGCGATTGATCCAGCGCGGGCGCTCGGGATTGTGCGAGAGCGCGTGACCGTAGAGGACGGCGCCGATCTCGGCGCAACCGAGGGGCAGGCCGAGATGGCCGGAGGAGCAGGCATGCACGGCGTCGATGGCGAGGCCGCGGGCCTGGTTGGCTGCTTTGGCAAGGAGGAGCGTCTGGAGCGTCATGTGGAAAGTGTAAAAACCGCTAAGCACTAGAGAGCGACCGGGCAGCGGGGAAGCAGATTTTCGGCGATGACTGACAATAAAAAAGCGAGCCCCGGGAGGGGCTCGCTTGCGAGAGGGAGGAAAAAGGCCCGTCAGACTCAGCTGGCGGCGGGGGCCGGGGCAGCGGCGGGAGCCGGCGCAACGGCCTTGGCGGCGACGTGCTGGGCGTGGATCTCGGCGGCGCGGTCCTTCTCCTTGATCGCGACGGCGGCCTTGCCGGTGCGGTTGCGGAGGTAGTAGAGGCGGGCCTTCATGTTCTCGGACTCGCGCTCGACCTCGATCTTGTCGATGTTCGGGGAGTTGACCGGGAAAACGCGCTCGACGCCCTCGCCGTAGCTGATGCGACGGACGGTGAAGGACTCGTGGATGCCGTGACCCTTCCGGGCGATGACGATGCCGGAGTAAATCTGGACGCGCTCTTTGTCGCCCTCGCGGACCTTCGTGTGCACGCGCACGCCGTCGCCGACTTTGAACGGCGTGATGTCTTTTTTCACCTGCGAAGCGGTGATTTCGGTAATGATCGGGTTCATGGCTGAGTTATTTGAGTAAATCGGGTCGGACCTGGAGGGTTTTTTCCACCTGTCGCGCGTGCCGCCACTTCTCGATTTCGGCATGGTTTCCAGAGAGGAGGACGTCTGGAACGGACATGCCCCGGAATTCGGCGGGACGCGTGTATTGAGGAAAGTCGAGTAACTTGTTAGTGAAGGATTCGTGCGTCAATGACTTTTCCTCACCGAGCACGCCGGGGATGAAACGGGCGAGCGCATCGATGGCCACGGCGGCGGCCAGCGTGCCGTTCGTAAGCACATAATCGCCAATGCTGATCTCCTGGTCGATCACCCGGTCCCGGATGCGCTGGTCGATGCCTTCGTAGTGACCGCTGAGAAAGATCAGGTGCGACTGCTGGGAGAGTTCGCAGGCGAGCGCCGGGGAAAGGGGCGTGCCGTCGGGCGTGAGGTAAATGCGGCGGCAGCCGGGGGTTTGGAGCTGTTCGATGGCGGCAAAGACGGGCTCGGGCGTCATGACCATCCCCGCCCCACCCCCAAACGGCCGGTCGTCGGCCCGGCGGTGCTTGTCGGTCGACCAGGCGCGGACATCGTGGACCTTGACCGCCAAATGCCCGGCCGCGATGCCCTTGCCGAGGATGCTCTCGGCCAGAAAGCCGTCGAGCATCCGCGGAAACAGCGTGAGGACGTCGATGGTGAGAGGCATGGTCACGGACCGGCGGTGAGCGCCGGCGGGCGTGGGGGGCGGTGGGATTAAAATGAAAAATCGCCCGAGCCGCGAGGGCTGGGCGATTTTTCGGAAAAGACGGACCGGAGCTTAGCTGGCGGCGGCGACCGCGGGAGCGGTGGCGGCAGCGGTGCGCTTGGCCTTCTTGATCATCGCGTGCATGGTCGCGGTCGGGACGGCGCCCTTGCTGATCCAGTAATCGACGCGGTCGAGCTTGAGATTGATGGGGTTACCCTTGGTCTTGGGGGTGTAGGTACCGAGGTTTTCCACGGGGTCGCCATCGCGACGCGAACGGGCCTCGGCGACAACCACGCGATAGAGGGGTTGATGCACGGAGCCAACCTTGGTGAGACGGATTTTGAGAGCCATGACAGATGTTTTGCGGATCGTTTCTTGCTTGGAAAAACCGAGAACAACACCGGCGGCCCCCTACCCTGTCAAGCCCTGAGTCCCGGAGGTGGTGCGGTAATTTGGAGGGTGGGCGTGGGTCAGGGTGCGCGGGTTTGCGCCACGGGCTGCGGCGGGTGTCCACGCGGTTGTACTTCATCAGGGAGCGGATCTGCTCCTGATCCAGGGCGACGTTGAAGACGAAGACCTCGTCGACGCCGCCGCGGAAAAACTTTCCCATCGAAGGCGCGGTGCCGGGGCGGGCGTAGGCGAGATTGCGGCCGAGCCACATGTTGTGCGCGTCGGCGCCGGCGATCTGCGTGCGG
>JAPLTR010000490.1 GCA_026398065.1 Verrucomicrobiota bacterium
TCCCTCACCGGCACCGCCTCCCTTACCGGCGTGATCGTCGGCGACACCGCCAACGTCTCGCTCGCCGGTTCGCCCGTCGCGACGTTCGCCACCAAGACGGTCGCCACCGGCAAGACCGTCACGGTCACCGGCTACTCGCTCACTGGTTCAGCCGCGGGCAACTACTCGCTCACCCAGCCGACCACAACCGCCAACATCACCGCGAAGCCCGTCACCGTCACCGGCGTCACCGCCCAGAACAAGGAATACGATCGCACCACCGCGGCCACGCTCAACACCGGCTCCGCGGCCCTCGCGGGCGCGGTCGGCGGAGATTCCGTCAGCGTCACCACCGTCGGCGCCACCGGCACCTTTCCCGCAAAGACCGTTGGCACGGGCCTCACCGTGACCACCGCCGGCTTCGGTCTGGCGGGTGCGGATTCCGGCAACTACTCGCTGTCGCAGCCCAGCACCACAGCCGATATCACGGCCAAAGCCCTCACGGTTGCCGGCCTCACCGCCACCAGCCGGTCTTACAATCAGGGCACAGGCGCCAGCCTCGTTACCGGTGCCGCATCGCTCACCGGCGTGATTGGCGGCGACACCGTCACGCTCGACTCCGCTTCCGCTGTGGGTGCCTTCGCCAACAAGAATATCGGCACCGCCAAGCCCGTCACCGTCACCGGTCTCGCGCTGGCCGGCACGGACGCCGGTAACTACACTCTCACCACCCCCGTGCCGACCGCCGACATCACTGCCGTGGCGCTCACCGTCTCCGGCATCACCGCGAGCAACAAGGTCTACGACGCCACCCTCGCCGCCACGATCAACACCGCAGGCTCCACCCTGAGCGCCCCCCTCGGCGGCGAAATTGTCACCCTGGTCACCGGCTCCGCCACCGGCAGCTTTGCCACCAAGGTCATCGGCACCGGCAAGACCGTCACCATCGGCGGCCTGTCGCTCACCGGGGCCGATGCGGGCAACTACGTTGTCACCGCCCCCACCACCACGGCTGACATCACCGCCGCCACGCTCACGATCGCCAATGTCACGGCCGTGAACAGGACGTACGACGCTTCGGCCGTCGCCACCCTCAGCACCGGCACCGCCGCCCTCGTGGGCAAAGCTTCCGGCGACGACGTGACTCTCTCGGTTGCGTCCGCCACCGGCGCGTTTGCCGACAAGACGGTCGGCACCGGCAAGACGGTCACCACTGCGGGCTTCAGCCTCGGTGGCGCGGACGCGGGCAACTACACCCTCACGCAGCCCTCGACTACAGCCAGCATCGCGGCCCTTGCCGTCTCCGTCACCGGCGCCACCGCCAACAGCAAGACCTACGACGGCAACGCCACGGCCACCATCGCGAGCACCGGCTCGCTCACCGGTGCCATCGGGGGCGACACCGTTACCCTAACCTCGGGCAGCGCCACCGCTACCTTCTCCAACAAGGCCGTCGGCACCGGCAAGACCGTCACCTTCGCAGGCTTCACGCTCACTGGTGCGGACGCGGGCAACTACACCCTCAGCCAGCCCACCACCACGGCCACCATCACCGCCAAGGGCGTGACCGTGGCCGGTACGACGGGGACCAACCGGGTTTACGATGCGACCACCGCGGCCACTGCCGTGTTCACCGGCTCCAGCCTCGTCGGCGTCGTCGGTGGTGACACCGTGAGCCTCGTCACCTCCGGCGCCGTCTCCACCTTCGCCACGAAGACGGTCGGCACGGGCAAGACCGTCACGGTCACCGGCCTTGCGCTCGGTGGCACCGATGCCGGCAACTACACGTTGACCCAGCCCACCACCACGGCCGACATCACGGCCAAGGCCCTCACCGTCGCCGGGATCACGGCCACCAGCCGCGTCTACGACGCGGGTACGGTCGCCACCCTCAGCACCGGCAGCGCCGCCCTCGTCGGCATCGCCGGCAGCGACGACGTGACCCTCTCGACCGGCAGCGCGACGGGCGCCTTCGCCACCAAGACCGCGGCGACCGGCAAAGTCGTCACCGTCTCCGGCCTCGCGCTTGGCGGCACGGATGCGTCCAACTACACGCTCACGGCGCCCACCGCCCTGGCCGACATCACCGCCAAGGTCCTCACCGTCTCCGGCACCACCGCCGCCAACAAGACCTACGACGGCGCGCTCACGGCCGCGCCGAACTTCACCTCCTCCGCCCTCGTCGGCGTGATCGGCGGCGACACGGTGAGCCTTGTCAGCTCCTCCGGCACCGCCACCTTCGCCACGAAGGTCGTCGCGACCGGCAAGACCGTGCAGGTCGCCGGCCTCACGCTTTCCGGCGCCGATGCCGCAAACTACAGCCTCGCCCAGCCCGCCACCACGGCGGACATCACGGCCAAGGCGCTCACGGTTTCCGGCATCACCGCCCTCAACCGTATCTACGATTCCACTACGGTTGCCGGCCTGACCACCGGCGGTGCCGCCCTCGTCGGCGTGGTCGGCGGCGACACCGTCACGCTCTCCACTGCCTCGGCCGCCGGCGCCTTCGCCACCAAGGTCGTCGGCACGGCGAAGACCGTCCAGGTCTCCGGCCTGACCATCGGTGGCGCCGACGCCGCCAACTACACGCTCACCCAGCCGAGTGCCACCGCCGATATCACGGCGAAGGCGCTCACCGTCACCGGTGTCACCGCCGCCTCAAAGACCTTCAACGCCAGCCCCGTCGCGACGCTCAGCCTCGGCTCCGCCACCCTCGTGGGGGTGATTTCCGGCGACGTTGCGACCCTCGTGACCAGCGGCGCCACGGGCGCTTTCGTCAACGCCAATGCCGGTACCGGCAAATCCGTTCAGGTCTCCGGCCTGACGCTCGCCGGCGCTGACGCGGGCAACTACACCGTGACCCAGCCGACCACCACCGCGAACATCTCGCAGGCCAACACCTTGATCGCGATTACCGGACTCAGCCACACCTACGATGGCTCGCCCAAGGCCGCCACGATCACCCTCACCCCTGCGGTCAACTCCACCGTGGTCTATTCCACACCCGGAGGCGCCGCACCCACCAACGCCGGCAGCTATCAGGTCACCGTCACGGTCCTCGACAGCAACTTTGCCGGCACCTCCAGCGCCACCCTCGTTATCGCCAAGGCCTCGCAGACCGTCGCCTTCTCAATCACCGGCTCCAACTTCGCGATCGGATCCACCCTCGGTCTCGTCGCCTCCGCGAGCAGCGGGCTCCCCGTCACGTTCTCTGTCGTGTCCGGCAGCGCCACTCTCTCCGGCTCCAGCGTGACGGTCACCCAGGCGGGACCGGTCTCGCTGCGCGCCACCCAGGCCGGCAACGACAACTACCTCCCGGCCACCGCCGACCAGGGCTTCACCGGTGTCTCCGGCACCAAGACGGCTCAGACGATCAACTTCGCCGCGCTGCCCAACGTCACCACGGATGACGCCAGCTTGCCGCTGCTTGCGACGGCCACCTCGGGACTGCCCGTCACCTTCACCGTCGTCAGCGGCCCGGCCTTCCTGATCACCGCCAACACCTTGTCCTTCACCGGTGCGCCCGGGGTCGTGATCGTCCGAGCTTCGCAGGCGGGCAACGCCACCTTCGCAGCCGCCCCGGATGTCCTCCGTGGCTTCACGATCGTCAATGCGAACCCCGATACGTTCTTCGGCGACCTCACCGACGACCCCGGCACGTTCAGCGGTGGCGATCGCGGTGAACTGATCCAGTCCGGCGGTCCCCGCCTCGATGCGAAGACCGGCGACATCGCCGCTGTCCTCTACCCGGGCACCCCGCGTCGCGGCAGCATCATCATCGTCTCCCCGCTGCTGGGGCTCAACGTCTCGCTGAATTTCACGGTGACTGACAGCGGCACCTACACCGTGCCCTTCACCAGCGGCGGTCGCTCGTTCACCCTCACGGGCACCCTCAACGGCACCACGCTCACCGGTCGCATCCCGCTCCTTAAGGTCAGCTTCATCACTCAGGCCCTTGCGAAAGCCGGCCTCACGGCTGGCATCGCGGGCTTCTACGACACCGACGCGTTGAACGCCGGCCAGGGCGGCACCGCCTCGGTGGTGGGCCCGAACGGCCAGTTGCTCATCGTCGCGACTGCGGGCAGCCTGACCACCGGTGCCCTCGGCAGCGTGGGCGCCGACGGCAAGTTCAATGTCAGCGCGCCGGGCGCCACCATCACCGGAGCGGTCGATGCCCCGACGACAACCGTCTCCGGGACCATCACGGTCCCCGGCCAGACGCCGCTGACCTTCTCGGGCCTTGCCGCCACCACCAGCCGCACCGACCGCCTGATCAACCTCTCGTCGCGCGTCCGCATCGGACCCGCCGCGGGCCGCACGCTTATCACCGGTTTCGTCATCGGTGGCGGCGCCCCCAAGCGCGTCCTCCTCCGCGCCGTGGGCCCCGCGCTGACCGGCTTCGGGGTGCAGGGCGCCCTCTCCAATCCGCGCCTCCAGCTCTATGACGGGACCGGCAAACTCGTCTTGGAGAATGATGACTGGTCCGGCTCCGACACCTCCGCGACCACCAGCCAGGTCGGCGCCTTCTCCCTCGTCCCCGGTTCCAAGGACGCCGCGCTCTTCACCACGCTCGCCCCCGGCGCCTACACCATGCACGTCATCGACGGCGGTGAGACCGGGGTCGCCCTCGCCGAGATCTACGACGCCAGCGTGAATCCGAATTCCGAATACCAGCGCCTCGTGAACATCTCGACCCGCGGCGAGGCCGGCATTGGCGAAAACGTGCTCATCGGCGGCTTCATCGTCACCGGCAACGCCCCGAAGAAAGTCCTCGTCCGCGGCATCGGCCCTGGCCTCGCGGCCTTCGGCGTCGACGGCACGCTCGCCGACCCGCGCCTCCGCGTCTATCGTGACAAGGAACTCGTCGGGGAGAACGACAACTGGAGCGCCGGCACCGCCGAGGCGACTGCCGCCGTCGCCCAGGCTGCTCGCGACACGGGCGCCTTTGCCCTCACTGCCGCGAGCAAGGACGCGTCCGTGATCCTCACCCTCGCCCCCGGTGCCTATACCGCGCAGGTCGGCAGCGCCGACGGCACCAGCGTCGGTGTCGCCCTCGTGGAAATCTACGAGATCCCGTAGCCCGTCGGGTGGCCTGTAAGAAAAAAGGCCGGACTCACGTCCGGCCTTTTTGTTTTCTCGGCAGCGACCGGCTCAGGATTTCTTTCCCAGCGACCGGAGGTACGCCGTCACCGCGCGCGCATCATCCTCGCTGAAGCGGAACTCCGGCATCGGCGGACGCGACGCGGACCCGTCGGGCCGTTTACCCGTCGTGAGGAAGACGACCGCCTGGTCGTCCGTCATCGTCGGCAGGCCCGCGATCGGCGACGAGGCCGGCGCCCACGCCGGCATCGGCACCGTCGGGGAGAAGGGCAGGGTGGTGCCACCGAGGTAGGCCTCCCGGATGAATTCGCCGCGCTGGTTCCGGGGTGAATGGCAGTCCGCGCACATACCGACCTTTTCGACGAGATATTCGCCGCGTTTGAGCAGCGGCGGGGCGGACGGGGCCGCGGAGCCCGCGGTAGCGAGCACAGAGACAACAGTCGTGCCGCCGATCACGGCGAGCACGGAGACGAGGGATTTGGCAGTCATGGTGGTGGAAATTATTTATATCAGGGAACCGAATACACCTCGACGAGGGCGACCCCGCCCGCGCCCGTCTCCGGCTGCACCTGCACCGTGTAGGCGCCCGGCGGAAGCTCGACGAGGAGCGCCGCGTCCTTCGACCCGGCGGGCAGAGGGAAGGCCCCGGTCACGCGCGCGGCCTCCGCCGTCTCCGCCGCCTCGGGCCGCTTGCTCCAGTCGTCGTTGAAATATTGGGGCAGCGTCCCCTTCAGAATCGTAACATAAGGGTCCGCCAGCGCACCCGTGACACCAAACTGCGCGAGCGTCGGACCGACCGCGCGCACCAGCACGCGGCGGTGCT
>JAPLTR010000030.1 GCA_026398065.1 Verrucomicrobiota bacterium
CCGTCCTTACTCACGGCGCTGCTCAGCTTGTCGGCGACGCGGCCGACGGCCCGCGAGACAAACTCACTGACGCCCTCCGCGAGATCGCGCATGATGCCGGCGGTCGTGTCCGTGGTGAGCCCCAAGCTGAAGCTCAGGAACACGATGAAATAGAATTTCGAGCCCTCCTCCAGAAGGTAGGTCTGGATCCAGGTGTCTTCGCCGTACCATTCGACAAACTCCAGCACCACCATCATCAGGACCACGCTCAGAAACGGCGCGCGCACAAACGTCACCACATACCACGGCTTGTACCACTGGTCGAAATCCCGGCGGGCCAGGTAACGGGCGGCCTTGTAGAGGAGGGCGCACAACGCGCCAAACGCACTCCAGAAGGCGACTTCGCCGTATTTCAGCGGCCCCCACTCGGGCCAGGGCTCGAACGTGGAGAGATCGGCCGACCGGACGCCGTGCGTGAACAGATACGCCCCGATCAGGACCGCCAGCGCGGCGAGGAGCCACGTGACCGTGCGGACGCCCGCCTTGTAGCTGTCCTGGGAAATCAATTCGCGCTGCACCAGGTCGAGGTCGCGCTCCAGCCGCTCCCAGTCGGCCTCCACGGCATCGATCGCCTCCGTGGTCGGAGCGGCGGCGAGCGCGCGCAGCCTCACCTTCAGGGCCGCCCACCGCTCCCAGGCCTGCTGCAGTTCGGCCCGGAGCTTCGCACCGGGATCGGGCTGGCCGGCGACATCGGGCTCCCGGAGGAAACTGGCCACGCTGTAGCGGCGGATCCGCTCGCCCTCGTCTTCGATCTCTTCGCGGAGGATCCGCAGGCGTTTGGCGAGTTCTTTGTCATTCATGGGGAGAGCCCTTTCGGTTACTTGGCGGTGCTCACAAAAAACCGGGTGCCGTCGGTCTCCACCGTCACCGTGCCGTCGACCACGCTGGCCCACAGGCCGGCCGGTCGCTCGACGGGTTGCCAACGCTTGGTCTCGGCATTGTAGGCCCGGATCGGCACGTCGTGGGCGGTGACGGCCGCCGGGTGGGTCTTGAACCAGTCGCCGTAGTGGCGGAGCGTCGAGGCGCGGGGGTGCTGGTATCGGATGTTGGTGCCCACGCCCTGCGCCCCGCACATCACGAACGCCAGGTCCGGGGACGCCGCGTTGATGAAGGGGACGCTGCTCGACGTGTCGGACCCGTGGTGCCCCACCTTCAGCACGTCGACATCGACCAGCTTACGCGCCTCCGGGGCGAGGGCGTCGAGCCAGACTTTCTCCGCCGCCTCCTCCATGTCGCCCACGAACAGGAAGCTTGCGCCCCTTTGGTTCTTCAGCGGCTGGTAGTCGAGGCGGACGCCGACCGACTGGTCGTTGGGATCGCTCAATTTCGTCGTGTTGGCCGAGGGCGTGATCAGGGTCAGCACGACCCCGTCGCAGACCTTGATCTGGGTCAGGGACCCTTTTTTCCCGTCGATGTAGGTGAGCTTGCCGGTCTTGACCTGCCGCTTGCGCTCGCGGTCGAGATTGCCCCAGGTCGTGGTTTCGGCCGGCCGGCCGTTGTCGATATACGTGCGCACCGAATAGTTCTTCAACACCCACTCCATACCCCCGATATGATCGGAGTGCGGATGCGACGCCACGACGACGTCGATCTGTTTCGAAGCGCCGAGGGCTTTGCTCAGCTCGCTTCGCAGGTTGTCTTGGCTGCCCGGGTACTTGTTGTCCCCGGAATCGATGAGCACGTGATGCCGGCCATCGGGGCACGTGATGAGCGTGGCATCGCCCTGGCCGACGTCGAAGAACTGCACGCGAAGTTTTTCCGCCGCGGCCGCGGCGGTGCCCAGCAGCGCGACCAGCAGCCACCGGCGCAGCGCACGCCATGGGGCAAGGGCGGCCACGGGGGACAGGAGGCCGGGAAAAGCGGAAGGGGGGAAAGGCTTCATCGGCTCGCCGCAGCGCGGGACCGACCGCAGGAGCGGCGGCATCCACGGAGAATCTGCGTCGAAGTGCAACCGGTTAAATCGCCGCGAGCCGAAACGGCCGCACCGCTCAGGGACCGCGCCGCAGCAGGATCTCACCCGCGCCCCGCGGCTCGGCGACAATACCGAAGCCCTGGTCCAGCAGGCGCACGAAGGCCTCGGTGTTGTCCAGGCGGAACAGTCCGCTGATGCGAACCTCCGCAAGCGAAGCATCGGCGATGACGAAACGCGCGTCCTGCCGCGCGGACGACTCGCGATTGAGCAGGCTCACCGCCTCGGCCAGCGAGACACCGGTGAACGTCACCCGCGGTGCGCGCCAGGCGAGCAGTTCCTCGCGCTCCCCGGCGGGCGGAGTCGTCACGTCCGAGGCGACCGGCTGCCGGGCGACATCCACCACCACGCGCTGACCGACCTCCAGGACCGCGAGCGGCCGCGGCGGCGTCTCCGCCGTGGCCGAAGCCGAGGACGCGTGGACCTCCGGGCTGACGGACACGCGGCCATGCGTGACCAGGACAACGACGGCGTTGCGCTCCAGGTTCACGGAAAAAGCGGTGCCCACCGCGCGCACGGCCACGCCGCCCGCTTCGACGAAAAACGGCCGGGCCGCATCGGGCACCACTTCAAAATGCGCCTCGCCCGCGAGCAGCGTCACCCGGCGGGAGGCGGTCGAATAGTGCGTCTCGATTTTCGCGCCGGCGTTCAACTCGACCACTGAGCCGTCAGGCAAGGTCTGCCGGCCCGGCCGGAAGACTAGTTCTCCTTGGCTTTCTTCTTTTTCTTCGCCGCCCCCTCGGCCTGGCCGCCCGCGACGCGCACCGGCCAGTTTTTCTTCACCAGGGCGTGGAGCTCGGCAACGACCGCGGTCTGCGCGGGATCGGCGCCCAGATTTTTCATCTCACCCGGATCGCGGTCGTGATCGTAGAGCTCGACGCCCTGCCGGCCCTCGTCCCATTCGGTGTAGCGCCAGCGCGGCGTGCGCACGCTCCAGCCCGGGAAACCCGCGCGCTCCACCTGGGTGAACGCCGGACGGTCCCACGCCGCGTCGGGCCACACCAGCAGCGGCCGCAGGCTCGCGCCCGCGAGGTTCGTCGGCGGGGTCAGGCCGGCGTAGTCCGCCAGGGTGGGATAGAGATCGACCAGCTCGACCAGGCGCGGCGAAACGCGCGCCGTCCCGCCGGCCTTCGCGCCCGGGGGCACGATGATGAGCGGCACGCGGGCCGATTCCTCGAAGCAGCTCTGCTTCATCCAGAGTCCGTGCTCGCCGAGCGAATAGCCGTGGTCGCTCCAGAACACGATCACGGTGTTCTCCCGCAGCCCGAGCCGGTCCAGCGCGTCGACGACGCGGCCGATCTGCGCATCGACGAACGAAATCGCCGCGTAGTAGGCCTGCTTGGTCAGCCGCGCCTGTTCACGCGTCACGCCGAAATTCGGCCAGGGCTTGGTCGAGCTGAGGGCCGGGGCCGGCACGCTCCCGACAAAGCCCGCGGGCATTTCGGGAATGGAGATTTTTTCAAGGGGATACAGGTCAAAATATTTCTTCGGCGCGATGTAGGGCGTGTGCGGCTTGTAGAAGCCCACCGCGAGGAAGAAGGGTCCGTCCTTGTGCTTCTCCAAAAGCCGGATCGCCTCCGTCGCGACCTTGCCGTCGGTATGGTCCTCGTCGCGGCCCTTGCCGTCGCTGAGAAACGACATGGCGGAGCCGAGTCCACGCTGGGGCGTGAAATTCGTCACGTCCGGCTCCAGCGAGGTCTTGTCCATGCCCGCCGGGTTAAAGAACTCCTGCCACGAGGCCGGATCGTCGAGACCACTCGTGCCGATGTCGCCGGGGTTGCCGTAGTGGTAGATTTTTCCCACGCGGGCTGCGTAGTAGCCGTTCCGCGAGAAGAGCTGCGGAATCGTGACGACGTCCGGCAGGCCCTTGCGAAAATGATACTGGAGGTTGAACACCTTCGTCGTGTCCGGCCGCAGGCCCGTCATCAGGGACGAGCGGCTCGGGCTGCACAGCGGAAACTGACAATAGGCGCGGTCGAAGCGCACGCCGCGCGCCGCGAGCTGATCGATGTTCGGCGACTTCACGACCGGGCTGCCGTAGCAGCCGAGGTCGTTGTTCATGTCGTCGACCGCGATGAAGAGGACGTTGATTTTCGGTGGCGACGCGGCGCGCCCGCCCACGACCACCGCGAACGGGAGGAGCAGGACGCCGCCCAACCGGAGCCATTTTGCCTGCATGGTCAGAGGTCCTCCTGTTTGCTGGCCTGTTTCTTTTTCTTTCCTGCGCCTCCCCCACCCTGGTTCCCAAACCAGCTCGGCGGCACCGTCTCCGGGGCCTTCAATTCCTGGCGCAGGCGCGCGAGCTCTTTTTCCAACTGCGCCTTCGTCGCGGCGTAGGCCGGGTCCTTGATCACGTCCTTCAGCTCACTCGGATCCTTCTCCAGGTCGAACAACTCCCAGTAATCCTCGGCGGTGCCGTAGAAGCGCACGAGCTTGTAGCGGTCGGTGACGACCCCGTAGTGCGGGCGCACGTGGTGCGGCGTGGGGTACTCGAAATACTGGTAGTAAAATGCCGTGCGCCAGTCCTTGGGCTGCTCGCCCCGCAGGAGGGGCCGCAGGCTGTGCCCCTGCATCTCGGACGGCACAGGCACGCCGGCGGCATCGAGAAACGTCTCGGCAAAATCGAGGTTCGAAACGAGGGCCTTGCCCGAGGCGCCGGCTTTCGTCACGCCGGGCCAGCGCACGAGCAGCGGCGTGCGCACCGACTCCTCGAAAATCCAGCGCTTGTCGAACCAGCCGTGCTCGCCGAGATAGAAGCCCTGGTCGCTCGCGTAGACGACGATCGTGTTGTCGGCGAGGCCCTCCTTGTCGAGATAGTCCAGCACGCGGCCCACGTTCTCGTCGACCGACTTCACGGTCGCGAGGTAGTCGTGCATGTAGCGCTGATACCGCCAGCGGACGAGGTCCTTGCCCGTGAGATTGGCCGCGCGGAATTTCGCGTTGCGCGGCTCATAGTAGGCATCCCACGCCTTGCGCTCCTCCGGCGTGAGGCCATTCGGCGCG
>JAPLTR010000981.1 GCA_026398065.1 Verrucomicrobiota bacterium
GCCACGTCGTCTCGCAGGTCAATTCGAACCGGGCGAGCTTCACTTTTGGTGATGGGCATCGCGTCCGGGTATCGGTCGATTGCCACTGCCCGTTCCGAACGGAACACACGGAAGATGCGGAAAGAAAGCCCGGCATCCCGCGCGGAATTCTTCTTCAGTGTCTCCCGCCGAGTCCCGCTCACCCCGCCGGCGACCGCGAGCCGTTCTGCGGAAAGCAGATCCGCCCCACGGCCTCGTCGAAATCCGCCGCGCCCCGGATGATGTCGATCTCCAACCGCAGGTAGTAGAGGGGCAGCGGACAGGCCCGCGTCTCCGCGATGCGCACCGCGTCCTTCTCGGTCGTCACGAGGCAGTCCGCCCCCTCTTTCTTCGCCAGCTCAAACAGTTCCCGGAGGTCGCTCTCCTCGTAGCGGTAGTGGTCGAGGTAGCGCTCGCGCCCCACGAGCAGCGCCCCGAGGTCGCGCAGAAATTTCTCAAAGCTTTCCGGCGTCGCGATGCCGCTGAAGGCCAGCACGCGCTTCCCCTTCAAAAACGCCAGCGGCTCCCGCGCGCCGGGCGCGTCCGGCGCCACCCCGAACTGCTGCAGGTACTGCGGCCGGTGCGCGCACTCGATCAGGTCGGCGTCCGGGTTCTGCTCCTTGATGAGCGTTGTCGACGAGCAGCAGATTGAGGCGCCCTTTGAGCGGAAGGTATTGGAAACCATCGTCCAGGATCAGCGTGTCGCAGCCGAATTTCTTGATCGCGTAGGCGCCCGCCTTCACCCGGTTTTTGTCCACGAGCACGATCACGCCCGGGAGGTTGCGCGCGAGCATGTACGGCTCGTCGCCCGCCGCCTCGCTGTCGAGCAGCACCGTCGTGCCGTCGCTCACGATGCGCGGCGGCGGCTCCTCCGCGTGCGTCAGCCCCCACCACCATTTTTTCCAGAACGGCGGGGTCTTGCTCTTGTAGCCGCGGCTCAGGATCGCGACCTTGCGCCCGCGGTCGCGCAGTGCCTTCGCAAATTTCTCGACCACTGGGGTCTTACCCGTGCCGCCGACGGTCAGGTTGCCCACCACCACCACGAGGCAGCCGAGCGGCTGGTCGTGGAAGATCCGGTGCCGGTACAGCCACCACCGCGACTGCACGATCCCGTTGAACAGCCATGACAACGCCTGCAAAAACGCCCCGTACACCGCCGCCCCCGTGTCCGCCCGCCGCCCGAGAATGACATCGATCGTGTAGAGTTCGAGGGCGTTGATTTTTTTCTTCAGCCAGGGCTGGGACATGAGCGTGCCGTGAATGAAGGTTGACGCCCCGGCCCGCGCAAACTGTTTTCGCAGTGCCTACGCGCACCACCATGAGCTACAAACTCTTCATCCCCGGCCCTATCGCCGTCTCGGAAAAAACGCTTCGCGCCATGTCGCAGCCCATGATCGGGCATCGCAGCACGGACTTTGTCGCGCTGTACAACTCCATCCAGCCCGAACTCCAGGCGCTCTGCTACACCAAGGACCCGGTCTACCTGTCCACGAGCAGCGCGTGGGGCGTGATGGAGGGCTCCCTCCGCAACGTCGTCAAAAAGAAGGTGCTCAACTGCATGAACGGCGCCTTTTCCGACAAGTGGTACGATGTGGCCCTCCGCTGCGGCAAACAGGCCACCGCCCTCAAGTTCGAATGGGGCCAGCCCGTCGATCCCGAGGCCGTCCGCAAGGAACTCGCCACCGGCGCCTACGACGCGCTCACCCTCATCCACAACGAGACCTCGTGCGGCTGCATGAGCGACCTCCCCGCGATCATGAAGGTCGTCCGTGAGTTCCCCGACGTCATCGCCATCGTCGACACCGTCAGCTCGCTCAGCGCGCTGCCGATCAAGAAGGATGAACTCGGCATCGACGTCCTCGTCAGCGGCTCGCAGAAGGCCTTCGCCCTCCCGCCCGGCCTCTCGTTCCTCTCCGTCTCGAAGAAGGCGCTCGACCGCGCTGCGACGATGCCCGACCGCGGCTATTATTTCGACTTCGTCGAGTTCCAGAAGAACCACGAGGCCGGCATGACGCCCAGCACCCCGGTGATCTCGCTGATCTACGCGCTCCGCTCCAAGCTCGACGACATCAAGGCCGAGGGCCTCGAGGCCCGCTATGCCCGCCACGCCCGCCTCAACAAGACCGTGCGCGATTTCATCTTCAGCAAGGGCTTCAAGCTCTTCCCGAAGGAGGGCTACGGCTCCGTCACGCTGAACTGCTTCGCCAACACGCAGAACATCGATCTCGCGGCGTTGAACAAGATCCTCAAGTCGAAGCACAAGCTCGTGATCGACGGCGGCTACGGCAAGCTGAAGGGCAAGACCTTCCGCATCTCCAACATGGGCGACGAGACCGACGAGACCATCGCCGCGCTCATCAAGTCCCTCGACGCCGCCCTCGCCGAGACCCCGAAGGCGACCGCCGCCTAAGCGCTCCGCGCCAGATCGGCCGCGAGCTTGCTCGCGCTTCAGAAACTCTCGCACCGCGAGTCCCTCCCGGACTCGCGGTTTTTTTGCGAAGGATTCCGGGTCGGGCCGCGTATTTATCTGCAAGCCCTCTCCTCCCCATGATAAATTCCCTTCGCCACCTCGCCCTCCTCGCCTTCGCCGCCTTATGCCTCGGCACCCTTTCGGCGCAGACGCCCCCGGCCGAGAAATCCAAGACGCCCGCACCCAAAACCGAACCCGGCAAATTTGATTTGCGCGCCAGTTTCACCACCCCTCCGGAACTCATCCAGATGGCCAAACGATTGGAGTTGGCACAGCAGCGCTACCAACAAGGCGTTGGTGCCCCGGACGAAGTCACGGAACTGAAGTATCAATTGGAGTCCATCGAGCGACGGGCCCCCGTCCTCTTTGCCCTTGAGTCCCCCGGCGGTCCGCTGAGTGCGTTTGTCGCGGCCACCTCCACCATCGACCGCTATTCCAGCACGCTCTCCTTCACCCTGATCAACGCCGGCGAGCCCGCGGACCTGGAGACGCCGTTGCCACCCTTTGCGCTCAGCAACGCCAACTGGGGCACGATCATCGGGGTCCTTGATAGCTTTCTGGCCACTCGCGGGCTCAGTCTCAAATTCGTCGGCGGCAACATCGCCAACCCCGCCGAAGCCCGGTCCGTCGTCTGCGTCCTCCGCCGCCTCGAGCCCACCGCCGACGCGAAACGCGCCGGCCGCCCCGAACTCGATTCGTTTCAGATCGGCGACAACATCTTCAAAGACCAGACCGTCGAGGTGATCGTGGACGCCATCCGCTCCGCCTGGGAACTGGAGCCCACCAACGATCCCGCCGCGCTGCGCATCAAGTTCCACCCGGCCACCAAGCTCCTCCTCGTCTCCGGCCCGGCCCCCGCCACCCACATCGCCCGCCAGGTCATCCTCGGCCTGAGGAAAAAACCTGCTCCCATCCTCTGAACCATCTGTCATGGTTCCGGCCACATGCCCGCCGCCGCGAGTCCGTTGAACGCCGCCGCCTACCCCGCCCGCATGGAGCCCGTCTCCGCGCCCTCGCCGCTGCGTGAACTCACCCACGGCCTCGCGCGCGGCGACGACGCGGCCTGGACCAAGTTTCACCGCGACTACGGCCCCGGCATCTTCCGTCACCTGCTCGCCGAGACGCGCGGCGACCATGACCTCACCAGCGAGGCGCTGCAGCAAACCTACCTCCGCATCGCCCGCCACGCCCGCCCCGTCGATTCCGCCCCGATGTTCGCCACGTGGGTCCGCCTCGTTACACGCTCGGCGCTCAACGACTGCCGCCGCCGGCGCCGCACCTTCTGGGATCTGCTGCGCAACCGCGACGCCGCCACATCGGAAAACTCCGATTCTTCCCACGCCGACTCGCCCAACGAAGCCGCGCTTTCCTCCGCTCTCGAAACCGCCCTCACCCAGCTCCCCGCCGCCGACCGCTCCCTGCTCGAACAGAAATATTTCTCCGGCCTCGATGTCCGCACGCTCGCCGTGCAGCTCGACCTCACCCCGAAGGCCGTCGAGTCGCGCCTCACCCGCGCCCGCGCCGAACTCCGCCGCCTCCTCGTCTCCGCCCTGAAACGCCATGAGTGAAAAACCCGATCCGCGCACGCGCCTCGTCGCCGAGACCTTCGCCGACGACTGGGCCTCCGGCCCCGCCGCCACCTTCGCGCTCCGCGCCGCCGCCCACGCCCGCCGCCGCCGCACCGTGCGACTGGTTGCGCTCGGCGGAAGCCTCGCCACAGCGGCCATCGCGGCGGTCTTCGTCGTCGTTCGCCCGTCCACCTCAGCCCCGGCCGTCCCCTCGGTCTCTACCACCCCTCTCTCGCCGACTGTCCCCTCCGCCGCCGCCCCCCTCACCCTCGCCACTCCCCTCGGCTCAAAAGTATCCCCGGCCTTCGAACTCATTTCCGACGACGAGCTCTTTGCCGAGCTGCGCGGTCGCCCCGTGTTGATCTTGCCGCAAGAGCCGGAAGGCCGGCGCATCGTGGTGCTCGCGCGATGACACACTCCGCCCGCCGGGCGTCGGCTCCGCGGTTGCGTCACAAGGCGAAACGCGCGATAGGATCTTCCATGCCCCTCAGTCTGCGCCCCAATTTCGCCCTCGCCGCCCTCCTTTTTTTCTCCGCCGTTCTTGCCCGCGCGGAAATCGAGTTCGCCGGCATCCTCGTCACGTCGGAAAAAACCCAGTTCCGCCTGATCGACCCATCGTCCGCCGTCCCACCCGCCTGGGTGAGCGTTGGTCAGACGTTCGCGGGCCACGAGATCCGGAGCTATGACGCGAAACGCGACGTGCTCACGCTCGCCAAAAACCACGCCTTGATCGAGGTGCGTCTGAAGGATGCCAAGGTCCAGCCGGGCCGCGCCGTCGTGATCGCCGGCGCCGTGACACTCGGCCGGGGCGAGAAACTGGCCGTCCCCCGCGCCACCCTGCTGTTTGGCCAGCTCAACAGCTTTCCGCTCAGGAACGGCGTCGTGTGCCACATCAAGCCGACCCGCCTGCCCGACGGCAATATCCAGTACGCCATGTCCTTCGAGCGCCTCACGGCCGACGGCCAGGCCCAGCGGATCTCCGCCCCCTCCGTCATCTGCCTGCCCGGTGCCCCGTTCAGTATCCGCATCGGCGGCGACAAGCCGTCCGACGACGATCTCAGTGTTTCGTTTACGCCCGAGAGCGGCTGACGCCCGCCGCACCGCGCTCCGCGAAAATTATTTTCCGCGCCGACCGGCCGGGAAATCCCCCCGCCGCGCCCTCGTGATTTCCGCGCCCGCGCCCGCGCGTCCGCGTGCCGGCCCGCTCACGCGCTGACGGCATTTTTTTAAACAATGACTTGCACTTCGTCCTTCCGCGGGTAACGGCTCGCGTTACATGAAGTCACTCATCATCGCCGAGAAACCGTCCGTTGCGGCCGACCTCGCGCGCTCTCTCGGGAAGATCCCCAAGTCCGGCGACCACTACGAAAACGACGAATACGTCGTCTCCTACGCGCTCGGCCACCTGGTGGAACTCGAGATGCCCGAGGACATCGACAAGAAGAAATACGGCTTCTGGCGGCTGGAGACGCTGCCCATCATTCCCGAAAAATTCGGCCTCAAGCCCATCGAGGATTCCAAGGAGCGGTTCAACGCCCTGAAAAAACTCCTCGCCCGCAAGGACATCTCCACCGTCATCAATGCCTGCGACGCCGGGCGCGAGGGCGAGCTCATCTTCGCCTATCTCTACCAGCTCACAAAGTGCAAGCTGCCCGTGAAGCGCGCATGGATGCAGACGATGACCGCCGGCGGCATCCAGGACGCCTTCAAGAATCTCCGCCCCGGCGAACAGCTCGCCGGCCTCGCCGACGCCGCCCGCTGCCGCAGCGAGAGCGACTGGCTCATCGGCATCAACGGCACCCGCGCGCTCACCAAGCGCATGTTCGGCTCCCGCGCTGGCAACGTCGCCTCCGTCGGCCGCGTCCAGACGCCCACCCTCGCCATCCTCTACGCCAGCGAGCAGGAAATCAAAAACTTCAAGCCCCGCGACTACTGGCGCGTCACCGCGACCTTCCAGGTCGCCAAGGGCAGCTACGAGGGCGTGTATCAGCGCGCCCACTTCAGGAAGACCGAAGGCGACGACCACGACCGCATCGACCGCATCTGGGACAAGGCCATGGGCGAGGCCGTCCTCGCCGCCTGCCAGGGCCAGCCGCTCGCGAGCGTCACCGAGGAGAAGAAGGGCAGCACGCAGGCCGCGCCGCGCCTCTACGATCTCACGACCCTCCAGCGCGAGGCCAACAACCGCTACGGCCTCCCCGCCCGCCGCACGCTCCAGATCGCCCAGGCGCTCTACGAGCGGCACAAGATGATCACCTACCCCCGCACCGACTCGCGCGCGCTGCCGGAGGATTACATCCCCACGTGTCGCGAGACGCTCACCAATCTCCACGGGGATCTCGGCACCCACGCCCACAAGGTCCTCGAGGCCGGCTGGCTCCGCCCCAACAAGCGCATCTTTAATAATGCGCAGATCTCGGATCACTTCGCGATCATCCCGACCGCGCACGAGGCCAAGAACCTCGACGAGATGGAGGCCAAGGTCTTCGACATGATCGCGCGCCGCTTCGTCGCCGCCTTCTACCCCTCCGCCGAGTTCGACATCACGACCCGCATCAGCACCGTCGCCCCAGGTCACGATTTCAAGACGGAGGGCAAGGTCCTCACCGCCCCCGGCTGGCTCGCCGTGTACGGCAAGAACACCGTCGACGACGACTCGCCCGACTCCAAGGCCCTCCCCGCGCTCACCGCCGAGGACGGCGCGCCCGCCAAGGCCAAGACCCTCGATCCCGTCCTCCACGCCGAGTCCACCAAGCCGCCGCCGCGCTACACGGAGGCCACCCTCCTGTCCGCGATGGAAGGCGCCGGCAAGCTCGTCGACGACGAGGAACTCGCCGAAGCCAGGAAGGAGCGCGGTCTCGGCACGCCCGCGACCCGCGCCGACACGATCGACGGTCTCATCAACCAGAAGTACGTCGACCGTCCCCTGCGCGAGCTCATCCCGACCGCCAAGGCCGAGCAGTTGATCCAGTTCCTCGGCGCCGTGAAGGCCGACGCCCTCACCCAGCCCGCGATGACCGGCGAGTGGGAGTTCAAGCTCCGCCAGATGGAGCACAACAAATTCCCCCGCGCGAAGTTCATGGAGGAGGTCATCGAGCAGACCAAGGGCATCATCGAGCGCGTGAAGGGCTTCGAGGAGGACGACTCCGTCGCCCGCGAGACCGACATCCCCTCGCCCACCGACGGCAAGCCCCTCCGCGAAACCCTCCGTGGCTACAAATCCCACGACGGCGAGTTCATGATCTACAAGGTCATCGGCGGCCGCAAAATGGAGGAGTCCGAAGTCAAGGAGCTCGTGGTCAACGGCAAGGTCGGCCCGCTCGACGGTTTCATTTCTGCGAAAACCCGCAGCCGTTTCTCCGCCCTCCTGAAGCTCGTCAAGGACGAGGAAAAGGGGAAGTGGGTCGCGCAATACGATTTCGGCGACAAGGTCGATCTCGGCACCGTCGAGCCCTACTGGACCGACGAGAAGACCGGCGCCGGCCTCTGCGAAGTCGGCTCCAGCCACGTGCTCCGCGAGCGCGACGGCGAGGGCTGGAAGCAGACCTTCCGCATCGGCCGCCTCATGTGCCAGAAGCCAATCACGCGCGAAATGGCCATCCAGCTCGTCGCCGATGGCAAGACCGAGCTCATCAAGGGTTTCATTTCCAAGAAGGGCCGCCCCTTCGACGCGATCCTCAAGCGCGAGGGCCCGAAGTTCTCGTGGGAGTTCCCGCCGCGCGCCCCGAAGCTCGACAAGGACGGCAAGCCCGTCGCCCGCAAGGCCAAGGCCCCGCCGGATCTCTCCAAGGGCGTCGTGCTCGGCAAGAGCAAGATGCACAAGGACGCCGAGATCGTCGAGACGCCCGACGCGTTCTACGTGCGCAAGCCCGACCAGGACAACCGCATCGTCTTCACCCTGAAGAAACTCCTCTGCGCCAAGGAAATTCCGCAGGAGGAGGCGCTCCGCCTCTTCGAGACGGGCCGCACCGAGCTCATCACCGGCTTCATGTCGAAACGCGGCCTACCCTTCGGCGCCTACCTCGTGCTCTCGCCCACCGGCGCCAAGGCCGACTTCGAGTTCCCGCCGCGCTGATCGCGGCTCAATCGCGAATGGAGGGCGTCCGCCTTGCGGACGCCTCGGCGGGTACGCATTCACTCGCTAGCCGGTGTCCGGGGACCTCAGTGCGCGAACAGGGAGATCGTTCTCGTTCCTCGTTCTCGTTCTTCGTTCGTCAGGGATCGTCTTCCTGCCAACGGGAGGAGAACGAGAACGATTACGAAGAACGAGAACGAATCTGCCGCCGGCGGTTTGACGCCACCCCCCGTCGGCGCGACTCTACGCCCCCGCCCATCCGCGCGACCGTCCACCTCTGCCCGTGAGTCGCGCCGGACCCCGGCCGCGGATGAAACTTCCCGAACTCCTTCGCGTCCTCCCCCTGCTGTGAAATCCCCCCAGACCTACCTCATCGCCCTGCTTGCCCTCACCACCCTCGGCGGTGTCGCGCTGTCGTGGCAGCAATACTCCGAGCTGGTCGAACTCCGCGCCGCCGCCATGAACCGCGATGAGCGCGCCGATCTCCAAAAACGCGTCTGGGACCTCGAGAAACTCAACAAGCAGCTCCGCGATCAGCGCCTCGCGGGTCGCGCCCCCGGCGACGGCCCCGAGGGTCCCACCGGCAATGGCCCGGGCGACGAACCGCCCGGCCGCGGCGGTCGCGGACGGAGCGGCAATCCCCTGGGGCAGCTCAACGCCCTGCGCGACCTCATGGCCAAGCCCGAGGTGCTGGCTCTGCTCAACGTGCAGCAGAAAGCCGCCGTCGATGCCCGCTACGCCGCGCTCTTCAAGAGCCTCAACCTCACCCCCGACCAGGCCGAGAAGCTCCGGACGATCCTCGCCGAGCGCCAGACCACGATGCAGGACGTCATGTCCGCCGCCCGCGAACAGGGCCTCGATCCGCGGTCCGACCGCGACGCGTACCAGAAGCTCATGGAAGTCGCCCGCACCGACATTAATAATAGCATCAAATCCGTGATCGGCGAAAGCGGCTTCGCCCAGTTCGAAAACTACGAGCAGACGCTCCCCCAGCGCAACGTCGTCAACCAGCTCAAGCAGCGCCTCAGCGACACCGACACCCCGCTCACCTCGGCCCAGGCCGACCAGCTCGTCCAGATTCTCGCCGCCAACACCCCGCCCCCCACCTCTCGCGCGCCCGGGAGTCCGCCGGACGGTGCCGCGGTGGTCGTGGGGCGCGGCGGCCCCGACTTCGGCGGCCGCGGTGGCCCGGACTTTGGCGCGCTCGGCGCCGTGATCGGCGGCGCGCTCGGCGGTGGTCCCGGTGGCCAGGGCGGCGGCCTGTTCGCCCTCGGCGGCGGTCCCGGCGGAGCCAGCACCTCCACCGCCCCCATCACCGCCAACGCCGTCAACCAGGCGCAGGCCGTCCTCGCCGGCCCCCAAGTCGCCGCGCTGCAACAACTCCAGCAGCAGCAGCAAAGCCAGCAGCAGCTCAATAAGATCATCGCCGACACCATCTCCGCCCAAAACGCCGCCAACGGCCCCCGCGGCGGCACCCCGCCTCCGCCCCCTCCGACGAAGAAAGGCGGCTGACCTCGCGACCGCTCTCTGCCCTTCGGCGCCGGCGGTCGCACTGGAGGGCGCCTGTCTTGCAGACGCCGTGGCCCGTCCACCTCGGTTCGGCGCTGCCAGCCAGACGCCGCCGCCCCCTCCCCCGCGCCCGCCACCCCCGCGCGGTTTTCCGCAATTTTTGCACAGAGAAAACCCTTGCGGCTCCGTGGCCGCGCACGAAAACTGCATGCTCCTGTCCACTCTACTCCCATGATCGTAACCACCGCCCAGCTCTTCAAACACGCCTACGGCAAATACGCCGTGGGTGCCTACAACATCAACAACGCCGAGCAGGCGATGGGTCTCTTCCGCGGAGCCATCGATTCGCAGGCCCCCTTCATCATCCAGATCTCCAAGGGCGCCCGCAGCTACACCGACAAGCGCATGCTCGAGGCGATCATCCGCGCCGCCGGCGACATCTTCCCCGAGGCCATTTTCGCGGTGCATCTCGATCACGGTGACGAGGCCACCTGCTACGACTGCATCGACTCCGGCTTCTTCAGCTCCGTCATGATCGACGCCTCGCACGATCCGTTCGACAAGAACGTCGAGATCACCAAGCGCGTCGTCGACCGCGCCCACGCCAAGGGCATCTCCGTCGAGGCCGAGCTCGGCATGCTCGGCGGCGTCGAGGAGGACATCAAGGTCGAGGAAGGCAACGCGTGCCTCACCGATCCCGTCGAGGCCGAGGATTTCGTCAAGAAGACCGGCTGCGATTCCCTCGCCTGCGCCATCGGCACCAGCCACGGCGCCTTCAAGTTCAAGGGCCGCCAGTCCCTCCACTTCGACGTCCTCACCAAGATCCAGACCCGCATGCCCGGCTTCCCGCTCGTCATGCACGGCAGCTCCAGCGTGCCGAAGGACGAGGTCGACCGCATCAACGCCTCCGGCGGCACCATCAAGGATTCGATGGGCGTCGACGTGAACGAGTACCTCCCGGCCGCCAAGCTCGGCGTGACCAAGATCAACATCGACACCGACGGCCGCCTCGTCTGGACCCGCGTCCACCGCGAGTTCTTCCGCGACAAGCCCTCCGAGTTCGACTTCCGCCCGCCGGGCAAGATCTTCATCGCGGAGTACGCGAAGTTCATCGCCTCCCGCAACAAGCTCCTCGGCAGCGCCGGCCAGCTCGCCGACCTCCGCAAGAGCCTCGGCAAGTAAGCCGGTCCGCCCGGACCACCTTTCCGGCGGGGTGCCCACGCACCCCGCCTTTTTTGTGCCCGCCGCCCGACGTTCGGAGCCGGCCACCCGGGGATCGAGGTGGAACGCGACCTCCGGGCGCGTTCTGCCCGCCGACGCGCCCCACCACCCCTCGCTTCCCCTCTCCCGGACGAGCCCGGCGGACCTCCATCCTGGAGGGTGTCTGTCTTGCAGACGCCTTCGCCCGTCCATCCAAACCGCATCCGACCGCCGCCCCGCCAGAGCATGTTCTTTTTATCAACTTAATGATTGCTTTTAACCAAATAATCCCCTACCCTCGGCCTCACTTCCCACTCACCATCCGCCGTTGCATCGGGATCGCTCCATTTCCCGGGGCTTGCGCACGCCCCAA
>JAPLTR010000463.1 GCA_026398065.1 Verrucomicrobiota bacterium
AGGCCGCGCGTCAGTCGCGCCTCGGCACCGACAAGTTCATGCTCGACGGCCGCCACACCGGCACCGGCGGTGGCAACCCCCTCATCCTCGGCGGCGAGCGCCCCTCCGACAGCCCGCTGCTCCGGCGGCCCCACCTCCTCCAGAGCCTGCTCTCCTACTGGCACAACCACCCGTCGCTCAGCTACCTCTTCTCCGGCCTCTTCATCGGGCCGACCTCGCAGGCCCCGCGCGTCGACGAGGCCCGCAACGACTCGCTCTACGAGCTGGAGATCGCCTTCCGCGAACTCTCGCGCCACACCGCGCGCCAGGGCTCCACGCCCGCATGGCTCGTCGACCGCATCTTTCGCAATCTCCTCACCGATGTCTCGGGCAACACGCACCGCGCCGAGTTCTGCATCGACAAGCTGTATTCGCCCGACAGCGCCACCGGCCGCCTCGGCCTCCTCGAGCTGCGCGCCTTCGAGATGCCGCCGCACGCGCAGATGAGCCTCGCGCAGCAGCTCCTCCTCCGCGCCTTCGTCGCGCGCTTCTGGGACCAGCCCTACACGCCCGAGCGCCTCGTCCGCTGGGGCACCGACCTCCATGACCGGTATCTGCTGCCCCACTACTGCCAGCAGGATTTCAGTGACGTCATGTCCGATCTCCGCAGCTGGGGCCTGCCGTTCGACACCCAGTGGTTCGCGCCGCACTTCGAGTTTCGTTTCCCGCTCAACGGCCACGTGCACTACCGCGGCATGGGCCTCGAGCTGCGCCACGCCCTCGAGCCGTGGCACGTCATGGGCGAGGAGGGCGCGCCCGGCGGCACCGTGCGCTTCGTCGACTCCTCCGTCGAGCGGCTCCAGGTCAAGGTCACCGGCCTCACGCCCGAGCGCTACTATGTCGCGTGCAACGGCGCGCGCGTCCCGCTCCAGCCCACCGGCGTCAACGGGGAGTTCGTCGCCGGCGTCCGCTACCGCGCGTGGCAGCCGCCGTCCTGCCTGCATCCGACCATCGGGGTCGACGCCCCGCTCGTCTTCGATCTGGTCGACAGCTGGAACAACAAGGCCCTCGGCGGCTGCGCCTACCACGTCGCCCATCCCGGCGGCCGCAACTACGCGACCTTCCCGGTGAACAGCTACGAGGCCGAGAGCCGCCGCCTCGCGCGCTTTGTGCCGCACGGCCACACGCCCGGCCTGCCGTTGCCGGTCCCGGCGCGGGAGGTCGCACCCGAGCACCCGCACACCCTCGACCTCCGCGACCCGTTCCGGGTGGCGCGCTGACCTCCGGTTCTTTCTCTTTCCTCTTAATCTTTCTCTTTCGTCCGGGATGAATCAGAAAAGAGAAAGATTAGGAGAAAGAGGAAAGCGTAAGATTTCCCCACGCCAGCCCCGCCTGCCCATGACCACCACCGCACGTCCTTTCCGTCACCTCGGCCTCGCGCTGACACTATTTGTCTCCGCGTCCGCCCACGCCGCGTCCGCGCCCGCCAACCCCGCCTTCGACCGGATCGTCAACGATCTCGCCGACGACTGGGTGCGCGCCGATCCCATCGCGGCCACGGGCTCGCAATTTTTCACCGGTGCCGAGCAGGACGCGCTCGACCGCCGGCTCAACGCGAAGGATTTCCAGTACGGTACACCGCTGGATTTCGCCGAGCGCGCCCGCCGGGCCGAGGCCGCCCGCAACGGCCTCGCCGCGCTGAAGAAGTTCAACCCCGGCGAACTCGCCCCCGTGCAACGCGTCTCGCAGGCGATGCTCACCTGGAAGCTCCAGGACACCCTGCGCGCGAGCGAGCTCACGGACCACCGGTTCGTCTTCGAGCAGTTCCGCGGCCTGCAGGTCGGCCTCGTCAATTTTCTCAGCCAGACGCACCCGATTCGCAATCCGCGTGACGTCGAAAACTACCTCGCGCGCCTCGCCCTCGTCGCGCCGCTGCTGGACCTTGGCATCACGGAAGCCACGGCCCGCGCGAAGCAGGGCATCATCCCGCCGAAGTTCATCCTCCAGTCCACGCTCGACGGCCTTGACCGCTTTCTCGCGCCGGAGCCGGAGAAGAACGTCCTCGTCGCCTCGCTCGACGAACGCGCGACGAAGGTCGCGGCCCTCTCCGCCGAGTCGCGCGCCGCCTCCCTCGCCGCCGCCACGAAAATCGTGCGCGACGAGATCCGCCCGGCGTTTCAACGTGTCCGCGCCCTCCTCGCCGAGCACTACAAGGTCGCGACCGACGATGCCGGTCTCTGGCGCCTGCCGCGCGGAGCCGAGGCCTACGCGGTCGCGCTCGGCACCAACACGACCACCACCCTCACGCCCGATCAGGTCCACGAACTCGGCCTCCAGGAGGTCGCGCGCATCGAGGGCACGATGGACGGCCTGCTCCGCCAGCTCGGCTACACCGAGGGCTCGGTGAAGGCGCGTTACGAAAAGCTCAACGCCGACTCCCAGCCGCCCGCCTCGCCCGATCCCCGCCCCGCGCTCCTCGCCAAGTTCGAGGAGTATCTGCGCGACGCGGAACAGCGCGCGGTCTCCGCCTTCGACCTCCGGCCCAAGGCCCCCGTCGTCGTGAAACGCGAGCCGCCGTTCACCGAGAAAAGCGCCGCCGCCCACTACAGCGCCCCCGCACCCGACGGCACGCGCCCCGGGGTGTTCTGGGCGCCGTTGCCCGGCCCGACCTTCGATGTCATTTCCATGCGCACGCTCGTCTATCACGAGGGCGTGCCCGGGCATCACTTCCAGGTCACGCTGCAGCAGGAGCTGCCGGAGATCCCGAAATTTCGCCAGCGCCGGAGCTTCGGCGGCATGTCCGCCTTTGCCGAAGGCTGGGCGCTCTACACCGAGCAGCTCGCCGTCGAACTCGACTGGTATGAGGGCGACATCAAGGGCCGCCTCGGCCAGTTGGACAAGGAGCTCTTCCGTGCCCGCCGCCTCGTGGTGGACACCGGCCTCCACGCGAAGAAATGGACCCGCCAGCAGGCCATCGACTACGGCATCCCCGCTTCCGAGGTGGAGCGCTACGTCGTCATGCCCGGCCAGGCCTGCTCCTACAAGATCGGCCAGCTCAAGATCCTCGAGGTCCGCGCCAAGGCCCAGCGCGAACTCGGCGCAAAATTCTCGCTGAAGGAATTCCACAACGTCGTCCTCCGCACCGGCGAAGTCCCGCTCGCCGTCCTCGCGCAGGTCGTCGACGACTGGATCGCCACC
>JAPLTR010000874.1 GCA_026398065.1 Verrucomicrobiota bacterium
CTGCACGGAGCCCTTGCCGAAGGAGCGCTCGCCGACGACGATCGCGCGACCGGTGTCCTTCAGCGCGCCCGTCACGATCTCCGCGGCGCTCGCACTGCCGGCGTTGACGAGGAGCGCGACGGGGAGCGCCAGCGGCGCGCCGTCGGCCTCGGCCTTGTAATCCTCGCGGTCCGCCGGCTTGCGGCCCTGCGTGTAGACGATCAGCTCGCCCTTCTTGAAAAACGGCTCGGCGACCTCGACGGCCGCGTCGAGCAGGCCGCCGGGATTGTTGCGCATGTCGATCACGAGGCTGGTCGCGCCCCCCTTGACGAGCTGCTCGAGGGCCTTGCCAAACTGCTCGCCGGTGTGCTCGGAAAATTCCGTGAGCTGCACGTAGCCGACGCCGTCGGGGAGCACGTGCACGTCGCGCACGCTCTCGACCTTGATGATCTCGCGCACGAGCGAGAGGTTCATCGTGACCTTGGTCGAGGGGCGGAAGACCCCGACCTGCACCGCGGTCTTCGGCTTGCCGCGGAGGCGGCTCACGATGCCGTCCGTCGTCGGGCTGTTGTCCACGGGCTTGCCGTCGATGCTCACGATCACGTCGCCGCGCTGGATGCCGGCGCGTTCGCCAGGCGTGCCGGCGAGCGGGGCGATCACGACGGCCTTGCCCTGGCGCGTCTCGACCTGGATGCCGATGCCGCCGAACTCGCCCACGAGGTCCTCTTCGAATTCCTGGTTGTCCTTCGCCTCGAGAAACTCCGAGTGCGGATCGAGCCCCTCGACCATCCCGTGCAGCGCGGACCGCGCGAGCTTGTCGTAGGCGGACGCCGAGGGATCGACATAGTTCTCCCCCACGAGCTGCATCACCTCGCGCACGTAGCCGGAGGAGCGGCTGAGGTCGCGGTTCGGAAACAGATTCCACGCCGTGGCGACGCGCGCCGCGACGACCGTGAGGGCGATGCCGAGCACCGCCCCCGACACGAGGGTGAGAATCCGTTTGAACATCCCGGGCACTGTGTGCATCCGCATCGGTTTGTAAATGGGATCGTCACCTGTAACCGCGCTTCCGCCCGCATCCCCCTCCTTCCTCGCCGCCTTTCGCGCCGGGGCGGACGCGTCCGGGACGATGCCCTTCGCGCGCTTCATGGACCTCGCGCTCTACCATCCTGAGGTCGGCTACTACCGGCGCGACCGGGCGCGCGTGGGCTACGCGCCGGGCACGGATTTTTTCACGGCGAGCACGAGCGGCCCGGTCTTCGGTGAACTCGTCGCCGCCGCGTGCGTCACCCTGCTCGGACCGCAGCGCGACCCGCGCGCGCATACCTTCGTGGAGATCGGCGCCGAGCCCGGCGGCGGCGTGCTGGCCGGGGTCGCCCATCCTTTCGGCGCCGCCCGCACCGTGCGCGTAGGCGAACCGCTGCACTTGTCCGGCTCCTGCGTGGTGTTCTCCAACGAGCTCTTCGATGCCCAGCCGTTTACGCGCACGGTCTTGCGCCACAGCCGCTGGTGCGAACTCGGCGTGCGCCTCGCCGGCGAAACTTTCGTCGAGGTCGAACTCCCCGCCCCGCCCCCGCCCGCCGCCGCGGCGGCTCCCCTGCCCCCCGTCGCTCACGACGGCTACGTCTTCGACCAGCCCCTCGCCGCCGCCGACCTCGCCGCGACCATCGCCCGCGAGCCCTGGACCGGCCTCTTCGTGGCCTTCGACTATGGCAAGACCCTGCGCGAGCTCACCGAAGCCTGCCCCGCCGGGACCGCCCGTGCCTACCACCGCCACACCCAGTCCAACGACCTCCTCGCCCAACCCGGCGAACAGGACCTCACCTGCCACATCTGCTGGGACTGGATCGCGGAGGCGCTGACCCGCCATGGCTTTGCGCCGCCCCAGGTCGATTCACAGGAGTCGTTTTTCATCCGGCAGGCGGCCGATTTCATCGCCGCGACGGTCTCCGCCGAGGCCAGCCGCCTCAGCCAGCGCAAGCTCGCGCTCATGCAACTCCTTCACCCGGCCCACCTCGGCCAGAAATTCCAGGTGCTGCATGCTCTCCGCACCTAGTTTCACGAAACCCAAATTTCCCCTTGCGTCACCCCGTCGCCGACTTTTATCTGTGAACCTTTAACCACTACGAAACCATCATGGCCAGAATCTGTGCAATCACCGGTCGCCGTCCCGTCAAGGGCTCGATCATCAACCGCAAGGGTCAGTCCAAGAAGAGCGGCGGCATCGGCACGCACGTGACCAGCATCACGAAGCGCAAGTTCCGCCCCAACCTTCAGAAGATCCGCATCAAGACCGCCAACGGCGGCACGAAGCGCGTCTGGGTCTCCGTCAAGGCCATCAAAGCCGGCCTCGTCGAGAAGGCCTGAGTTTGCCTTCACCAGCAGTCCTTTTTGCCCGCGGCCTTACGGCTGCGGGCTTTTTTTATGATGGTCCCGGGCTTCGGGCTGTTCTCGAATTTCGCGCTGGCCGTCATTCTGGTCGCCGGGACGTTTCGCGTTCACGCCCCCTCGCTGCATGCGGTCTGGTTCGGCGCCATCACGGTCGTCTCGCTCGCCCGGTTCGGGCTGAACCTCGCCTTCGCCCGGGCCCGGCCGGCGGCCGAGCAGCTTCCCCGGTGGCGCTGCGCCTTTCTCGCCGGCGTCGCCGTGGCGGGACTGATCTGGGGCGCCGCCGGCTGGTGGTATTTCGCGGGCCCGGCCATCCTCCCCCGCCTGCTGCTGGTCATGATCCTCGTCGGCCTCAACGCCGGCGGCGCGCGTTCCCTGGCCTCCGTGCCCTGGGGCTACCGGATCTACGTGGTCGCCACGCTCACCCCGCTGCTCGCCCGGTTCCTCACGCTCGACGAGCCCGGCGGCGGCACGCTCGCCCTCATCACCGTCACCTATGCGCTGTTTCTGCTCAACACCGCCAAGCTCCACCATGCTGACCTCCTGCGCCTCTGGCGCCTGATCTTCGAAAACGAAAAGCTGGTCGTCACCCTCAGCCGGGAAAAGGAGCGCGCCGAGGCGGCCAACCAGGCCAAGGGCGACTTCCTGGCGACCATGAGCCACGAGATCCGCACCCCCATGAACGGCATCATGGGCATGCTCCAGGTCCTCGGCAACTCGCCGCTCAATCCGCCCCAGAAAAAGCAGGTGGAGATCGCCTCCAGTTCCGCCGACACCCTGCTGCGCCTTCTCAACGACATCCTCGATTTCTCCAAGATCGAAAGCGGCAAGCTCGACTTCGAGTCGATCGCGTTCCCCCTGCCCACCACCCTCTCCGACGTCGCCGCGCTCCTGCGCACCCGCGCCACCGAGAAGCACCTCGAGCTGGTCCTCTCCCTCCCGCCCGACCTCCCGCCCTACGTCGTCGGCGACGCCATCCGCCTGAAACAGGTCCTGCTCAACCTCACCGGCAACGCCATCAAGTTCACCGCCCGCGGCCGCGTGGAGCTCGCCGTCACCGTCCCCCGCCGCGACGGCCGGACCGTCACCCTCGGCTTCGCCGTACGCGACACCGGCATCGGCATCGATCCCGCCACCCAGGCCCGACTCTTCCAGGTGTTTTCCCAGGGCGACAGCTCGACGACCCGCCGCTTCGGCGGCACCGGCCTCGGCCTCGCCATCTCCCAGCGCCTGATCCACCGCATGGGCGGCGAGATCGCCGTCCGTAGCGTCCCGGGAGAGGGGTCGGAGTTCAGCTTCGAGCTCACCCTGCCCCTCGCCGCCGCCCCGGTCGTGGCCCCGCGGATCCGCGCGACCGGCGGCCGGCCCGCGCTCCACGGCCGGCTGCTCGTAGTCGAGGACGACCGCGTCAACCAGCGCGTGATCGAACTGCTCCTGGAAAACCTCGGCCTCACCAGCGTCACGGTCGCCGACGGCGGCGCCGCGGTGGAGATGACCGCGCTGGAGCACTGGGACGCCGTGCTGATGGACTGCCAGATGCCCGGCATGGACGGCTTCGAGGCCACGCGGCAGATCCGCGCCAAGCTCGCGGGCCGCCCCCTGCCCATCATCGCCCTCACCGCCAACGCCATGGCCGGCGACCGCGAGGCCTGCACCGCCGCCGGCATGGACGACTTCCTCGCCAAGCCCATCCGCCAGGAGGAACTCCGCGCCTGCCTGGAGCGCTGGCTGGTAAAAGCCCGGCCGGCCGGCGCGCAATCTTGAACCTGGGCAACGGCACGTCCCGCCCCTTCGTCACTCGTCCCGTGCCACCCGTCCGACCCGCAGCGTCAGCGGCCACGTCACGCGTCGCGGCGCGGTCGGGTCGCCCCACACGGGCGCGAGTTTTTCCGCCAGTGCCCCGAGCGGGTTCTGCCCCGTGGCCTTGATGTAGCGGCTCGTGGCCGACCACGTGCCGAAGTAGCCGAGCAGGTGCGCCATCGTCCAGCGCACCTCCATGGTGAACACCGGCGCCGCGATCTCCGTGAAGTGAAATGGCAGCGTGCGGTAGCCGGTCTCGACGAGCTTCCGCGACGGCGGCCAGTAGGGGCCGAGGAGGCCGCCGTAGAACTCCTGCACGAGCGCGTCGACCGCCGCCCCCTCCACGCGGTTGACGCCGTAGGCCCACACCGCGAGCACCCCGCCGGGCCGCAGCACGCGGTTCACCTCGGCGTAGAAGCGCGGCAGGTCAAACCAGTGCAGGGCCTGCGCCACGGTCACGAGCGCGACCGACCGGTCCGGCAGCCCCGACTCCTCCGCGAGCGCGACGCGAAACCCGGCGTTGGGCAGCGCCGGCGCCGCGACGATCTGCTCCGGACTCGCGTCGGTGGCGACCACGTGCGCGAAGCGCTGCGCGAGCCCGCGCGTGGCCTGGCCGTTGCCCGCGGCGCAGTCCCACACCGTCGCGTCCCGCGGCGCGAGCGTCGCGAGATAGTCGAAGAGCTCCGCCGGATAGTGCGGACGAAAATCCGCATAGCGTCCCGCCACACCGGAGAAGTGATCGGGGAACGAGGGATTCATCGCAGACCAGGCATCCGGCCAGTCCATTCATCCGCCCCGGACACGCAAGCGTCCCGCAGGGGGCGGGAGCTATCTGTCCGGCGCGGGCCGGGCCAGCGGGGCCTGCAGGCGGGCGAGGTTGTCCCGCGCCTGCGGATAGTCCGGCCTGCTCCGCAGGGCGACCTCGAAGTGCGCCACCGCCTCCGGGCGGCGGTTCAGGCGGATCAAGGCCACCCCCAGGGCGTTGTGCGCCTCGGCCAGGCCGGGCTTCACGCGCAACGCCGCCTCAAAACGTCCGGCGGCCTCCGCGAACCGGCCCAGCTTGAACAGGGCGACGCCGAGATTGTTCAGCGCCTCGGGATAGTCCGGCCTCAGCCGGAGCGCCTCCTCGCCGTGGGCCACGGCCTCGGCCAGCCGGTCCGATTCCGCCAGCGCCAGCCCGAGGTTGCAGTGCGCCTCGGCGAGCGCGGGCTTGTGGCGCAGCGCCGCCTCGTAGCGCGACGTCAGCCAGCGCAGGATCCTGCCTTCCCCGGTCTGCTCAGCCCGCTCCAGGTCCGTCTCCGCCGCTCCCTTCGGCGCTTTGAACAGCCACGCGGCCATCACCGGCGTGAAGAAGATCGCCAG
>JAPLTR010000786.1 GCA_026398065.1 Verrucomicrobiota bacterium
GTCAGAACGAGCCCGCAAGTTTCAAAACCGGGTAAATACACCCGCGCTCACACCGGCCGGCTGCGCTCCGCGGGATCCTGGAACGGGGTGAAGTCCCGCCCGCCGTTGGTCAGCGCCGTGACGCGCGTGAACTCGGCCCCGAGGAACACGATCTGCGCGACGTAGTAGCACCACAGCAGCAGCACGAGCAGCGAGCCGCCCGCCCCGTAGGCCGAGGTCAGGCTCGCGCGCCCGAGGTAGAGGCCGAGGAGCGACTTGCCCACGGTGAAGAGCAGGGCCGTCACCGCCGCGCCGAGCCAGACATGGCGGAGCTGCACGCGCGTGTCGGGCAGCAGGCGGAAGACCAGCGCAAACAGCGAGGTCACGACCCCGAAGGACAGCGCGTTGTTCACGAACTCCAAGCCCAGCACCGGCAGGCGGAACCGGTGGGCGGTCTCCGCGCCCAGCCAGCTCAGCACGGCGCTGGCGACGAGCGACACGAGGAGGAGAAACCCGGTGGCCATGACCGTGGCCAGCGAGAAGAGGCGGCGCTTCAGGAAGTGCCACCACCCGAGCGCCGGGTGCGGCGGCACGCGCCAGATCGTGTTGAGCGCGCCCTGCAGGTTGGTGAAGACGCCGATGCCGCCGAAGATCAATGTGCCCACGCCGAGCAGCGTGGCGAGCAGGCCGGTCGGGGTGGCGGTGGGACTTTGCACGGCGGCCACCGCGGCGCCGGCCTCCGTGCCCGCGAGCTTGGAAATTTCACCGATGACCTCCTGCCGCGCCTCGCCGGCCCCGAACACCGTGCCCGCCATCGCGATCGACAGCACGAGGAGCGGCGCGACGGCCACCGTGGTGTAAAACGCCAGCGCCGCCCCGAGGCGGGCGACGTCGTCGTCGACAAAGGCCTGGACCGTCCGCCACAGGATCCGCCCCGAGCGCCGGCCAATCCCGACCTGCTCCAACGCGGCGGCGACGACGCGCTCCCCCGGCGGGAGGAGCAGCGCCTTGAGACGGGCGGCCGGGTGCGTGGACATCGATCGTCGGCGGGCCCGGGCATCGCTTCACCCGGGCCGCCCCGCCGACAGCGGGGCATCAGGAACGGCCGTGGTGCACGAGGGGGAGTGCGGCGCGTTCCGTGATCTGCGTGTGGTGGTGCAGGCGGGTGCGCAGGGACTCCTTGGGGATGTTGGCGCAGAGGCAGGCCTCGGCTTCGAGCCAGTCCTCGCGGTCGTGTCCGTGGACGCAGCCGCGTTGCTCGAAGAGATGGTTGGCGTAGGTGCGGATCTCGTCGGCCGACGGCAGGGGCGGCGGTGGCGAAGCGGCGGGCGCGCTAGGCGCCGCGAGTTTTTGTGGAAGAGCCATGCGCGGAGAGTGCGCCCGAAGCCCTCCCCGCGATATGGGGTCATGGCCTCCTTTCGCGCGGCCCGCGCTCAGCGAGTCGGTGGATCGGAGCGAGGCCGGCCGACGCGCACCGGGCCGTGCCCGGCCCGGCGGGAAATTCCGCCCGGGTGCGGGCACAAAAAAGCGACCAGGGGGGAACGGCCCCCACGGTCGCTGTGCTACGGTCGCCGAACGGCGGAGCTTAGCGGACGCGCCGGCGGAACAGAAATCCGGCGAGGCCCAGGAAACCGAAGCTGAGGCCGAGGACGGAGACACTGGCCGTCTCCGGGACCTGGGTGAGCACCCAGTTGGCCGAGGTGAGTTTCGTGGCGCTGGTCGCGAAACCGCCCTGATAGTAGCTTTCATACCGCGAGCCATTGAGCGCGAAGATATCGGCCCCGGAGGTCACGCCAAACGTCGTGTCGATGTTCCAGGTGGAGGCCGCAAAGTTCGTGAAGCTCATCTGGATCGCGAAATTCGAGGTCGTGATCGTGCTGTTGAAGAGGTTGTGCCCGTCAGTGAAGCTCCAGGTGATCCCCGGGTCGAATCCGTAGCTGGCCGTCGAGATGCTGCCGGTGCCGGAAGCATTCAGGTAGGTCGAGTCGAACGACACATACAAGGAGGCCGGTCAGGGATTTGAGTTTCATGTGCGGTGAGGAAAAAGAATGTGGTTGTCGGAGAGAGGCCAGGAGCTTGGCGCCTCGGGCGGCATTGATAGCACACCGCATTCCATAAACTCAATCTGTTGTTTTTTAATAACTTACAATAAATAGGTAATTTTCCCAGGCCCCCAAAAATGTAAGAAAAACCGTCACTTGCGCGCCGGTTGTCACCCGCAAAGCTCGCCACTCGGACGCGGTGGACGCGTTGGGCTACAGCGACGGGCGTTTGACTCCCGCGGCCGGGGCCTGGCTCCCCACCGCGAGGCCGAGCGCGACGACGATCAGCATCGCGGCGACGGCAAACGTGACCCGCATTCCATGGGCCACCGCGTCGGGCGGCGCCGTGGTGAGGTCGCTGGTCGCCGCAGCGAGGGCGAAGACCGCACCCATCACCGTGGCGCCGGTGATGAGGCCGAGATTGCGCGAGAGGTTGAGCAGGCCCGAAACCACCCCGCGTTGGTCCCGCGGGAGACCGGCCATGACCGCGGTGTTGTTGGCCGTCTGGAACAGCGCGTAGCCCGCGGTGATCACCACGATGGGTACGACGTAGCCCATGATCCCGAGTGTCGTCGGCAGCAGGGCGAGCAGGAGGCACCCGGCCGCGATGCCGCCGAGTCCCATGACCGTCACGCGCGGCGCGCCGAGGCGGTCCGCCAGCCGGCCGGCGGGCACGCCCGTCAGCGCCGCGACCAGCGGCCCGACCGACAGGACGAGCCCGACCCGCGCCGCATCGAGCCCGAGCGCGCGCGAGAGATGGAACGGCCCGACCACCAGCGTTGCCATCAGCACCGTTGAGACGAGCGCGCTCGTGGCCAGGCTCGCGCCCAGCACCGGATCGCGCAGCGTCGCCAGCCGGATCAGGGGCGCAGCCGCTCCCGCCTCCACCCAGAGAAAGAGGCCGACGCCGCCCAACGCGGCCAAGCCCAGCGCCGTGTTCAGCGGCCCGAACTGGCCGCGCCCCAGCGTCAGCGCCAGCGCATAGGCCGCGAGCGTCAGCGCCAGCAGCACGGTGCCGGGCAGGTCGAAACCGGCGCGCGCACGCTTCGGCTCAACGGGGTTCTGGTCCGACGGGAGATGGCAGTAGGCGAACCCCAGCGCCAGGAGCCCCAGCGGCACATTGACGAGAAAGAGCGCGCGCCAGCCAAGCGCGGCGATCAGCCCGCCGCCCAGCGTCGGCCCGAGAGCGGTGCCGATCGCCGACATCGTGCCCAGCAGCCCCATGGCGCGCCCCGTCTGCGCCTTCGGCACCGTCCCCCCGACCAGCGCCATGGTCAGCGCCATCATGATCGCGGCGCCGGCCCCCTGTACCGCCCTCGCAGCGATCAACAGCCCGAGCGTCGGCGCGAAACCGCACAGTACCGACGCTCCGGTAAATAGGCCGATCCCGGCCAGCAGGAGCCGCCGCCGGCCGAGGATGTCACCCAGCCGGCCGGCGCCGACAATCAGCGCGGTGATACTGAGGAGGTAGGCGACGACGATCCACTGCACCTCTTGGAAGGACGCGCCAAACGCCCGGGCCAGCGTGGGCAGGCCGACATTGGCGATGCTGGTGCCGAGCGACGACAGCAACATGGCGAGCGAGAGTGCGGCGAGCGCCCCCCGCACCGATGGGGCGCGTTCCACGCGGCCGGCGAAGGCCCCGTCTCGTTCTGCAAAAATTGATTTATCCATGGATTCCGTTTCTGCCGGCCCCGGAAGCGGAGCGGTCAGGACGGATCATAGTCGAAGAACTCATATGGCGAAAGACGCACCGTTTGCACTTAACGCGTGCGTTTGACGCCATGTCTCGCCCGTGCTCTGCTGGCCCCACGCCATGACGCGACCCGACCTCAACCTGCTCGTCACCCTCGATGTGCTGCTCGCGGAAGGCAGCGTGGCGGGCGCGGCCCGACGCCTGCGCCTCAGTCCCTCGGCGATGAGCCGGGCGCTGGCGCGGTTGCGCGCGACGACCGGGGATCCGCTGCTGGTCCGGGCCGGTCGCGGCCTCGTCCCCACGCCTCGGGCGCTCGCGCTCCGAGGCCGGGTCGGCCAGCTCGTGGAGGAAGCCGAAGCCGCCCTGCGGCCGGCAGGGACGGTCGACGTCCGCCAGCTCGTCCGCACCTTCACGCTGCGGACGCGGGAGGGCTTTGTGGAAACCTTCGGCCCCGCGCTCCTCGCCCGCGTCGCCCGCGAGGCCCCCGGCGTGCGGCTGCGCTTCGTGCCGCGGCCGGACAAGGACAGCACGCCCCTGCGCGAGGGGATCGTCGACCTCGACACGGGCGTGGTGGGCGGCACCACCGGTCCGGAGATGCGGACGGTGGCGCTGTTCCGCGACCGTTTCCTCGGCGTGGTGCGGAAGGGGCATCCGCTGGCCCGGGGCAAGGTCACACCCGCCCGCTTTGCGGCGGGCCGGCACATCGTCGTGTCGCGGCGGGGCCTGGACCGCGGCCCGATCGACGAGGCCCTCGAACCGCTCGGCCTGAAGCGCGAGGTCGCCGCGGTCGTTGACGGGTTTGCCACCGCGCTGGCGCTGGCGCGGGGCTCCGACCTGATCGCCACCGTGCCCGGGCGCCACACTGGCAGCCTGCGCGCCGGCCTGCAGTCTTTTCCCCTGCCGGTCCCGCTGCCGGAGTTCACGGTCTCCCTCCTCTGGCACCCCCGGCTGGACGCCGATCCCGGGCACCGCTGGCTGCGCGGGCTCGTGCGCGACGTCTGCGCCGCCCTCCGCTGACCGGCTCCCTGCGGCGCACCGTTCGCGTGCCCAGGAGCGCCGAGAAAAACCTCGCGAGCGGCATCCCCGTCCGGCACAACGCCCTCCAGAAAGTCAGACCCACCCCCGGTTAGTTAACGGTCAGCTCTCTACCCCCAAAACCCCCATGTCCTCCCGCAACCCTCCGAAGTCGGGCGCCACTGCATTGGCTGCCCTCGCCGTTCTGCTGGTTCCCTCGGTCGCCCGCGCCAATGAGGCCGACATCAAAATCCCCGACCTCAGCGCCGTCTCCTTCCTCGGCGGCGCGCTCTCCGGCACCGCCGTGCTGATGATCGGCCTCGCCGTCTGCGTCGCCGGCGTCCTGTATGGCTGGCTCCAATACATCCAGACGCGCAACCTCCCGGTGCACGCCTCGATGGGCGCCGTCTCCCAGATCATCTGGGAGACCTGCAAGACCTACCTCTGGCAGCAGGGCAAATTCCTCGCGCTGCTCTGGGCGCTCATCGCCATCTGCATGGTCTACTACTTCGGCGTCCTCTCGCAAAACTCCGCCGCGCACGTCGCGCTCATCCTCGCGGCCTCCGTGCTCGGCATCCTCGGCAGCTACGGCGTGGCGTGGTTCGGCATCCGCATCAACACCGTCGCCAACTCCCGCGCCGCCTTCTCCGCCCTCCAGGGCAACCCCCTCGCCACCCTCTGCATCCCGCTCAAATCCGGCATGAGCGTCGGCCTCCTCCTCGTCGCCACCGAGCTGTTCTTCATGATCTGCATCCTGCAGTTCCTGCCCAAGGACCTCGCCGGCCCCTGCTTCATCGGCTTCGCCATTGGCGAATCCCTCGGCGCCTCCGCCCTCCGCATCTGCGGCGGCATCTTCACCAAGATCGCCGACATCGGCGCCGACCTCATGAAGATCGTCTTCAACCTCCCCGAGGACGACCCCCGCAACCCCGGCGTGATCGCCGACTGCACCGGCGACAACGCCGGCGACTCCGTCGGGCCCACCGCCGACGGCTTCGAGACCTACGGCGTCACCGGCGTCGCCCTCATCGCCTTCCTCGCCCTCGCGCTCGCCGCGGCGCCCGCCCTCTGCGCCACCCTGATCGTCTGGCTCTTCGCCATGCGTATCCTGATGGTCATTACGTCGCTGATCAGCTACCTCGCCAACGAGATCACCTCCAAGATGCTCTACGGCGGGTCCAAGGACTTCAACCTGGAGCAGCCGCTGACCAACCTCGTGTGGACCACGTCCTTCGTCTCGATCCTTGTCACCTACGCCGCCAGCTACGCGCTCCTGCACGACCTCGCCGGCCGGCCCGACCTCTGGTGGGTCCTCTCCACGATCATCTCGCTCGGCACCATCGCCGGTGCGCTCATCCCGGAGTTCACCAAGGCCTTCACCAGCACCGAATCCCGCCACGTGAAGGAGGTCGTCACGTCCTCCCGCCAGGGCGGCGCCTCGCTCAACATCCTCAGCGGCCTCGTCGCCGGCAATTTCTCCGCCTTCTGGACCGGTCTGTGCATCCTCCTCCTGATGTTCGGCGCGTATCACTTCTCCCAGTCCGAGGCCGTGCTCGCGATGATGCCCGCCGAGTTCCGCTTCGCCGCGCCGATCTTCGCCTTCGGGCTCGTGGCCTTCGGCTTCCTCGGCATGGTCCCCGTGACCATCGCCGTCGACTCCTTCGGCCCCGTCACCGACAACGCCCAGTCCGTCTACGAGCTCTCCCAGATTGAGGCCAAACCCGGCATCGCCGCTGAGATCAAGCAGGACTTCGGCTTCACCCCCGACTTCGAAAATGCCAAGCACCAGCTCGAGAAGGGCGACGGCGCCGGCAACACCTTCAAGGCCACCGCCAAGCCCGTGCTCATCGGCACCGCCGTCGTCGGCGCGACCACGATGGTCTTCGGCATCATCATGATGCTGAAGGGTATTTTCCCCGACACGATCGAGAAGCTCTCGCTGGTTCACCCCGAGGCGATCATGGGCCTGCTGATGGGCGGCGCGGTCATCTACTGGTTCACCGGCGCGAGCACGCAGGCCGTCGTGACGGGCGCCTACCGCGCCGTCGTCTACATCAAGGAGAACATGAAGCTCGACGCGGCCACCGCGTCCATCGAGGCCTCGAAGGAGGTCGTCCGCATCTGCACGCAGTACGCGCAGCGCGGCATGATCAACATCTTCATCGTCATCTTCTGCTTCAGCCTCTCGCTCGCGTTCTTCGATCCGTTCTTCTTCATCGGCTACCTGGTCGGCATGGCGTTCTTCGGCCTGTATCAGGCGATCTTCATGGCCAACGCCGGCGGCGCGTGGGACAACGCGAAGAAGATCGTCGAGGTCGAGCTCAAGATGAAGAACACCCCGCTCCACGCCGCGACCGTCGTCGGCGACACGGTGGGCGACCCTTTCAAGGACACCTCGTCCGTGTCACTCAACCCGGTCATCAAGTTCACCACGCTCTTCGGCCTGCTTGCGGTCGAGATCGCGGTGAAGATGCCCGCCGGCCTCAAGCACACGCTCGGCGGCGCGATCTTCGTCGTCGGCCTCGTGTTCGTGTACCGCAGCTTCTACGCGATGCGCATCCCGGTCGACGAGCGCGACGCCGACGTCGTGCAGCACCAGATGAAGGAGGGTTGAACCCGCCCCACTCCGCTCCTCAGCGCGCGGCCGCCAGCCGGTCCGCGCTGGCCGCCTCCGGCCACGACTCGCCCACATAACGCTGGATCTCCTCCAGGACCGCGCGCAGGAGCGGGGTCGGTTCGCCATGCCACAGCGCCACCAGTTCCACCGGCTCGAAGCCGTCCAGCGGCAGCACCCGCACGTCCGGGTGCCGCACCACCGCGGGCATCCCGATGTTCACGCCGATGCCCTCGCCGTTGGCGACGTACTGCGTGATCAGTTCCATCGAGCTGGCCTCGATCGCCAGCGGCCACGCCACGCCGAGGCGCCGGAGGCCTTTTTGAAACAGGAGGCTGATGCTCTCCGTGAGCGGCAGGCCGATGAGCGGCTGCGCCGGGGTCCCGCGCGCCCACACCTCGGCGGCCGACTTGAACCTGGTTTTCCGGTGCACGAGCAGCACGAGCGGCAGCCGCACCAGCCGCAGGCAGCGCGTGCGCGCCGGCGGTTTCCCGCGCAAGGGGATCAGCGCGAGCTCGATCTCGCGGTTCTCCAGCCACGTTTCGATCTCCGGCTGAAAGCCCGAGCGCAGGCCGAGCCGCAGATCGGGGTGGCCCTGCCGCACCCGCTGGATCACCACGGGGAGGTGGCCGCGCAGCACCGTCTCCGAGGCGCCGATGCGCAGCTGCGGGGCCGGCCGTCGGCGCAGCCGCACGCCCACCGCATCGAGGTTGTCGAAAAACGGCCGCACGAAGGCGAGCAGCTCCTGCCCCTCCGCCGTCAGCCGGAAGGGCTGCCGCACAAACAGCTTCACCCCGAGGTCCTCCTCCAACAGCAGGATCTGCGCGCTCACCGCCGGCTGCTGGATGCCATAGGGCATCTGCCGCACCGCCGCGCTGATGCCCCCGTGCCGCGCCACGTAGTAGAAAAGTTCCAGATGATGGATGTTCACGGTGCGCGCACACTGCCCGCCCGTGCACTCGGGAGGCAACGCCCTTTCCGGCCCCCATCCTCGCATCGTCTGCCGCAATGGGCTCCATTGGGTTTATCGATTAACGGTGTCCCCCGGTTGCCGGCTATGCTGACCGCACTCGATTCGCTCCCCTTATGAACACTCCTCTGGTCCCTCTTCACCCGCTCGACCCCGTGCTCTGGCTGAGCGTCCTCGCCGCCTATGCGCTCGGCTGCGTCAACGCCGGCTACTATATTGTGCGCTGGAAAACCGGCCGCGACCTGCGCGAGCTCGGCAGCGGCAACGCGGGCGCCACCAACGTCGGCCGCGTGCTCGGTCCCACGGGCTTCGGCGTCACGCTCCTCCTGGATATGCTGAAGGGCGCCCTCGCCGTCTACGGCGCGCAGTTCGCCGGGCTGCCCGCGCCGGCCCAGGTGCTCGTGGTGGCCGCCGCCATCGTCGGCCACAACTGGCCGGCCCCGCTCGGCTTCCGCGGCGGCAAGGGCGTCGCCACCTCGTGCGGCGCGCTGATGTTTTTCGATCCGTTCCTCACCCTGGCGACCATCGGCGTCTGCGCCGCGCTCCTCGCCGTCACGCGCCGCCCCACGGTCAGCGCCGTGTGCGCCTACGGGCTGATGCCAATGATCTCCGCCCTCCTCGGCTACGACGCCCTCGTGATTGTGCTCCTCCTCCCGGTCGCCGCCCTCGTGATCTCCCCGCACGGCGCGGATCTCGCGGAAGAACTCGCCGTCCCAACCCTTTCGCCCGCTTCCGCCCCAAACCCGCCGCCCGCCCCGCCCGCCATCGCCACGCCCGCCCCATCCCTCCGCTTCAAGCTCGCGACGGAGCCCTGGGAATTCGAGGCCATCCACCGCCTCAACCACCGCACGTTCGTCGAGGAAATCCCCCAGCACGCGCCCAGGCCCGACCGCCGCCTCGTCGACCGCTTCCACGCGGAGAACGAGTACATCGTCGCCCTGCACGGCCGGGATCTCGTCGGCATGCTCGCGCTGCGGGGCCGGCGGCCGTTCTCCCTCGACGCCAAGGTGCCCGGGCTCGACCGGTTCCTGCCCGCGGGCCGCCGCGCCGTCGAGGGCCGCCTGCTCGCCGTGGAGCCGGCCTTCCGGCAGACCGCTGTGTTCACTGCACTCTTCGCCCACGCCGTCCGGCATTGCCGCGAGGCCGGCTACGATCTCGCCGTGATCTCCGCCACCACGCGTCAGCTCAAGCTCTACCGGCACCTCGGCTTCACGCCGTTCGGGCCGCTCGTCGGCACCGCGGCCGCGTCCTACCAGCCGATGTTTCTCACGCTCGAACATTTCGGCCGCACCGCCGAAAACAGCCCGGCCCTCCGCTCCCGCCTCCCCGACCTCGCCGCCCCGCGCCGGCCGCTCAACCTCCTGCCCGGTCCCGTGCTCACCACGCCCGAGGTCGACGCCGCGCTGGCCGCGCCCGCCCTCTCGCACCGCGGCCCCGCCTTCCTTGCCCTGATGGACGACGTGCGCACCCGCCTCTGCTCCCTCACCGGTGCGCGCCATGTGCAGGTGCTGCCCGGCTCCGGCTCGCTGGCCAACGCCGTGGTCGCCGCCCAGCTCTCGCTCGGCGACGCCCCGGGCCTCGTGCTCGCCAACGGCGAGTTCGGCGAACGCCTCGCCGCCGAGGCGCGCCGCGCCCGCCTGCGTTGCGAGACGCTCCGCCTGCCGTGGGGCGTCGCCTTCGACCTCGCCGAGGTCGAACGCCGTGCCGCCGGCCTCCCGCGCGGCAGCTGGCTCTGGTTCGTCCACCACGAGACCTCGACCGGGATGGGCAACCCCCTCGCCGCCCTCACGACGCTCGCCGCCCGCCACGGTCTCCGCCTCTGCGTCGACTGCATCAGCTCCCTCGGCGCCCAACCCGTCGACCTGCGCGGCGTACACCTCGCCACCGGCACCAGCGGCAAGGGCCTCGGCGCCTACCCCGGACTCTCGCTGGTGTTTCACGACTACGAGCCGCACGACGCACCTGACCGGCTCCCGGGCTATCTCGACCTGGGCCATTGGGCGGCGCACGGCAGCGTGCCGCACACCCATTCGTCGAACCTCGTCGGCGCCCTCGCCGTCGCCCTGCGCGCTGTCACACCCGCGCGCCTGACGCGGATCCGCGAAAACGCGACCTGGTTGCGCGCCGCCCTGCACGCGCAGGGTTTCACCCTCGTCGTCCCTGACGCCGTCGCCAGCCCGGGCGTCGTGACGATCGCGCTCGAACCCGACGCGCCGGTCCGCAGCCTCGGAGAGGCCTTGGAGCGCCGCGGCTTCGTCGTCAACCATCTCAGCCCCCACCTCCGCGCGCGCCACTGGCTCCAGTTCGCCCTGCTCGGCGACCCGCCCCGCGAGGGCTTGGAGCGCCTGGTCGACACGCTCCGGCAGGTCCGCGCCCACGCCTCCCCGCCCTCCCCTCCCGTCGACCGGGACCGCACCGACGCCCGGCCCGAACTGACATCCGTTTGAGCGTCGGCGCCGGCCATCCCGTCCGCCTCCACCCGTGGTGGACACCGCCCGCCGCCTTGCGTGTTCTCCGCACTCAATTGCCATTGAGCGTCCGGGGGGCGCGCCCTCATCGTCGGCGATCCCGTTTCATGGCGACGTCCTCCACTTCCTCCACTTCCGCTCCGTTTGGCCGCGGCTCACTCTTCCGTGTGGCCACGCGCGAGATCTCCATGGACTTCTCCACCATCGGTCCGGACCAGTCGCCCCATGACCTCGGCGCCCTCAGCGAACCCGCCTTCCGCAGCCTGATCGAAAAGTTCGCCGCCATCGAGCCGGTCCGGCTCCTCGACGGGGATCCCCACCTGGTCGTGACCGCACGACGCGGACGCTTCATGGTCTTTTCGGCCCACGGCCAGCTCCTCGTGCGCTCGGCCCATGATCCGCTCGATGCCTCCGTAAAGTTTACGCCCGACGCGCTCCCCGCCTTTCTCGACACGGCGGAAAACCCTCCCGCCACGCCGCCCGCTCCGGCCAAAAGCTTCCCGTCCCTCATCGGCTCGGCCGCCCTCGTCGCCGAAGCCCAGGCTGCCGAATCCGCGACCCCCGCCGCCCCGATCTACGGGGCCTTTCCCACGCTGCCCGCGCGGACCGCCGCCGCGCCGGCCCCGG
>JAPLTR010000915.1 GCA_026398065.1 Verrucomicrobiota bacterium
GAGGCATGGGGAGCGCGCTCATGGAAGCCATCCCTTGCGGGCGAAGAGACGGTCAAAGGCCGCGGCCACAGGTTTGAAGTCGTCGGCGGTCCATTGAGATGAGGCATGTCCGCTGGCGACGGCGGCATGAAAGGCGGTGGCGAGCGTGCCTGAAGGTGATCTGAGGGCGGCCCATTGGCTGTAGGCGCGCGCGCATAGTTCAGTTGGTCTGGCCCAATAGCGGCGGTGTTCGAGGAGGTCCTTTTCTTTGGCCCATTGATATTGCCGGGTCTTTTTGATGGCGGCGAGCAACTCGCGCAAAGCCGGAGATTGCTTGTCGCTGCCGAAGCCTGTGCCGCGGCCCCAGATATGCTCGTCGAGGTCATGCCAGAATTCGTGCGCGAGGTGAAAAGGGAGTTCGATCTGCTTGCCCTGGAAGGTGGCGGCTCCAAGATCGATGCGGGTGCCAGCCGGGCCGTGCAAGTGGCGCGGGGAGTAAAAGCTGAGATCGTCTTTTGGGGCTCTGTCGCCGACCGGGATAGTGGGGAGGAGGCCGATTTGGTGGATGTCGTTCAACTCGACGAGGGCTTGCTTGATGATGGCGGTGTGGGCTGGGTTGTCGGGGCCGGGATTGAGGGCGTCGTAGATGTGGTACTGGGCGGTCAGCCATTTCGCGGTGTCGCCTGAGAGGTCCACCTGGCCGGGGAAAGCGCGCCGGAGTTCGTGGCGGAGCTCGGGGGAAAGGTGGCGCACGCTGGCTTGCAGTTTGTCGTTGAAGGCTGCTTCCGAGGGTTGGACGAGTTCTCATCGAGCGCGCCCGCGAATTGGTCGCTTTTCCATTTGCCGAAGTTCTCGGCGTGCTGGCTTTGCACATCCCAGATCAGGTTGGTGCGGGCAAGCGAAGTGATGTCCTGGATGGTGCCGCGTGTCGCGTCGCCCTCGGGCGGCTGCAAGCCGAGGCTGATGCCCAGTTCGCGCAGGTCGCTGGAGAAGGAACGGCGGTCCATGAAGGCCAGCTTGCCGTTGGCGAGTTTCTCGCGCTCGAGCTGAACGGCCAGGAGGAGTTTGTCCTGGGCGGTCTGGAGCAGCTCGGCGCTGCTGACGCCGGCGCTGAAGAAGGCGGTTTCGCGCAGTTGCAGGGGGACGCCTTCCCAGAAGGCGCTGCGCTGATCTGGAGTGGAGGTGATGAGCACCTTGCGGGCGAGGCGGCGGACCGCGGCGGGGTCGGACTGGATGAGGATTTCCGAATTGCGGATTGCGGATTGCGGATTGCGGAATTCGGAAATCTGCAATCCAAAATCCGCACTCCGCAATGGGCCTGGGATGCCTCGCCAGAGACGGCGGCGCAGCTCATATTCCCAGGCGGCTTGGAAGGCTTTCAGATCGAGTTTGGACCAGAGAGAGGGGAGATGATGGGCCGCGTCTTCGATGTGCTGGAGCAGTTCGGCGTCCGACACCGACGGCGCATTATAGGCGAGTTCCTGAAGGTGGTCGAGGGTTCGCGCGAGGGGCGCGGCCATAGTGCGGAGGGCTTGCAGTAGCGGCGCAGGGAGCGCGCCTGCCTGTGCGGGGCACGCAGACAGGCGGCGGGGCGAGGCGAGGGTGTTGAGCAGGCGTTCCGTCTCGCGGTTGAGCAGGTCAATCTCCAGGCGCGTCGTCTCGGCGAGCAGGGTGGCGATTGCGGATTCCGG